>JAFGGA010000085.1 GCA_016930835.1 Deltaproteobacteria bacterium | reverse complement strand
TCCAGGACCTTTTCAAGACTGATGGCCAGAAATGTCACGCTGACGATGAGTAAAGAGAGGCAGAGGATAGGCGGAAACAGCCAGTTCCACCAGACATCCATGTAATAATATCGCAGGGCATAATTGATCATGGACCCGAGGGATTTTCGCATAGGGTCAAACAGGCCCAGGAAGGCCAGGGATGCCTCCATAAATATGGCCATTCTGGCTTTGGTGGCAAACCCAATCACATACAAGGGGAACATCTCGGGTATCAAATGCCGCCACATAATATATGCATGACCGGCCCCCATATGGACCGCGGCCTTTACATGCAGACTTTGTTTCAGGCTCAAGGTTTGGGCGCGGATGCCCTTGCTGGTCGTGGGCCAGCTCAGAAGGGCCAGTATCACGGCCAGCAAACAGGGAGAAGGCCTGAAAAAGGCCGCGGCGAGGATAAGGACCATGATGGAAGGAATGGCCAGTATCAGATCCGCTATACGCATGAGTATGGTATCCGCATAACCTCCGAACCAGCCTGCCGCGACACCCACCAAAACCCCCAGCACCAGGCCCAGGGTAGCGGCCCACAGACCGAAACCAATGGAATTTCGTACCGCATAAAGAAGCTCTGAAAGGATATCCTGCCCCCCATCATTGACCCCCAGGAGGTGTTCGGAAGAGATGCGTGAGATAGGTGTAAACGACATATCCCATGGGTCAAATGGAGCCAGGGTCGGCCCGATAACACCGATTAAAACAAAGAGTATGGCCAAACCGAATCCTATCTTGAACCAATTATCTCCCAAAAGAGTATGGCTAATCGTAGTGTGCATATCCTATCACCTTTATCCCAACTCCAAGGGCATATACCGCGAAGTCATTTCATGCTCACGACGCGAGACTTATGGCCCTAATCCCCTCCCCCTAGCCCCCTCCCGCAAGGGGAGGGGGTTCCAAACTCCAGACCCCCTCCCGCAAGGAGAGGGGGTATTTCTAAATGAATGCTAACCCGCCTGGCCGATCCGTGGGTCAATAAACCGATATACCCATTCAAGAGACAGGATGATCAACAATACCATGAGTGATGAGACCAAGACGACCCATTGGATCACCGGAAGATCACGGACCTGAATCGCATTGAACAAGAGGGTCCCCACGCCAGGATATGCGTAAATCCGTTCCACGATCAGTGCGCCTGTCACCATAAAGGCGAAACGCAAACCGAATCGGGTCATGAGCGGTAAAAGGACATTTCGGGCCGCATGGGCATAGCGTATGCGACGCGGCGGCAGGCCTTTGGCCCGGGCCGTGATGATAAACGGGGCCTTAATCACCATGGACATGCTGTTTCGCGCAAGAAGAAAATTGCCCGGAATATAGGCAATCAGTAACGTGACCAGGGGAAGGGTCAAATGATGACCCACATCCAAGATCCATTCCCAGAAATAAATCTCGGCATAAGCCGTATCGGCCCCCGCGGCCGGAAACCACCCCAAATGGAACGCGAATACAAGGAGAAGCACGACTCCCGTGATCATCTCCGGAATCCCTTCCAACACCATCATCCCCCCCACCAATCCTTTTTCCCATGGGCCTTTCCGTCGCCAGGCGGTCTCCACACCCAGAATAAAACCGATACCGAATGAAAGGAGATAGGCCGATCCCAGCAAGAGCAAGGTCCAAGGCAGGGCTTCGAAAAAAAGCACGGAAACAGGGGTGAAAAAGGCGTAAGAATATCCCCAATCCAGCCGAAGCAGTTTGAAGAGATATTCCCCGAACCCCTGATTCTCGTTAAAATAGTTACGAAGATCGGCCTCCTGCTCAGGGCTCAAAGTCACCTCAGAACCGGCATACATGGCTGTGACAAAATCCCCTGGAAGAAATCGGGGCAGGGCATAGCTGACGTAGATCATCAGTATTGCCGCCAGGCAGAAAGTCGCCGCGATCCCCAGCTGGGTTTTAAAAATCTTTTTTCGTTTCATGGGTGTTTAATCTATCAGCGCCATCTTGTTCTGCGCGATGGGCACACCTATAGCAAGCCCTCCTTTTGTGTAAAACCAGTTCACACCTTTTTGGGGATTATAGGCCGACATGGAGTCGGGGTAGTATAATGGGATTGCCGGGATCTCATCGGCATAGATCTCCTGGCACTCGTACACCATGGCCTTTCGTTTTTCCTCGTCCATTTCTCTTACCTGGGCGCGCACCAGGTCCAATAATCTCTGATTGGCACCATAACGCGCCGAGTTTACCGAGCCGGCCGACGCGTCAGGGTCTATCAGACTCCCCAGGACCATGGCATCCCCCAACAGCCCGCCATGACCGGAGATGGCCATCTGAAACTCCCATTTTTTGACCCTCCCGTCCGTGGTGGCCTGTTCCATGTTGATCAGATCCACCTGAATGCCCACGGCCTGGAGTTGTTTCTTCATGATCTCGCCGTCCCGGTCCGGCACGGATGACCCTGCCGCTGTGATATTGGAGGCCAGAAGCTCCACTTGAAGCGGCTTACCGTTCTTTTCAAAATATCCCGAAGGGCCTGATACATAACCCATGGATTGCAAAATCTCGCGGACCTTTTCAGGATCATGGGGATATGTCGGCGTGTTGGGATTATAATATTCATGATCCGGTGACACCAGGCCATGGGATGCCGGTGAACCAAAACCCAGATGGGCCTTGTCAATCAATTCCTGCTGATCTATGGCGTAGGCCAGGGCCTGTCTGAATTCCTTATGGCAAAAGGGTTCGATTCGATGATTGATCATCAATTTTTTATTCCAACCCCTGGCATCCTTTATAACCTTCATGCCTTTTCGCTCCAGGCCCTCGGCCATTTCCGGTTCGATATTGACCAGGTCGGCCTTACCGGTGTTCAGAGAGATCATGGGATTGCCGGTTTTTACATAGATAAGTCGTTCAACCTTCGGGACGCCCTGGTAGTATTGATCAAAGGCCTCATATAGGTAATTGCCTTTCGCCTTGTCAAAATCCATAAAGCGATAAGGACCGGTCCCAATATATACCTTCGGGTCATCGTACTTTTTGGGGTCTTCAACATTTTCCCAGATATGTTTCGGGATAATGGGCATGGTCCCTCCCACATAAGTCAAGAACGCTGCAAAGGGTCTGGCCAAAGTGATTTTTACCCGATAAGAACCTATCACATTCACGTCGGCGATTGCGTCCATGGGGACCCACTGATACGGATGTTTCATATAATACTGGATGGTAAAGGCGACATCCTCTGCCGTAAACGGGGTGCCATCATGCCAGGTCACGCCCTCCTGAAGGTCAAATACAAAGGCCTGGTTTTGGCTGTCATATGCCCACTTTCTGGCCAAGGCGGGAATGAATCCGTCTTGATCCTTCCAAACCAAGGTGTCAAAGACCCAACTCATTCGAACGTAGCCCGGCCCTCGGGGATAGTGCCGAAACGGATTGGGATAACCCCAATCGCCTTTACTATCGGCAATGATGATTTCATGGACTCGTTTTTCTTGGGCATGGCTGCTCCAAGGGATGATTAACAGGAAATTGCCTAACGCTATCAAAATCCATAACCATTTTGATCTAAAGATATATTCTTTTCTCATGTGATTCATGATCTCCTTCCTTCACTCGCGCAATCCTTGCATAATTTTTGGGTATTTTTTGGCACCAATCTGCTGGCCATGGTGGGCTCGCCGCAGCGATCGCAGGGGATGGAAGGTTCGATCTTGGCCTTGGGAGGCAGCCCCGTGTTTACCCATTGGATGGTGAAGAGATCACCCGCGGTTTTGCCTAAAATCTCTTTGGCCCTTTGGAGGTGAATGGTTTGAAATTCTTCCTGCTCATCTTTCGTGGCGCTCCCTTCTCGGATTTTGTCCATGAGCTCATGGTGACGGTCATCCGGTTTCAAGGCATCCGGCTTTAATGCTACCCGGACCCCCTGCCCGGTGTTCCTGCCCATAAACGTAAAGGCCTGTTTGCCATGGTCTTTAAAGATAAAATTCCCTTTTCCGAATGTGCATCCGGTCAGGACCTGAACCGCGTCCGTACCGCAGGCGTTGTTTTCTACAATGGCCACGATTTCTTCATCCAAGGCACGTTTTTCCTTGAGCGAATCCATCCCAACCTTGGCCGCCCTGTAGCCGATGGACAGGCCCGGACAGATATGGCCATGGAAATCCGCGCATCTTCTAAAATCCTCAGATTCAAAAAGATCCTCTTTCTGCATATTGTATTCTCCTTTATAAATGTTATTACGATTTTAAAAATCGTGTTACTATCAAGAAAAAAAATAATACGGTTTTTTAATGAATCTCTTTTCCGGTACTGGACATGCTCAATGCCCCATGCTTCACGCCCTTAATGGATATTAGGCTGTGGGCCAACGCCTGGGCCTCCTTGGGTTTACCCCTGACGGCGATGATCTCCAGACAATTATGGTGATCCAGATGGATGTGTTGGGTGGAGATAATGACGGTTTGATAGTCATGTTGTATATCCGTCAGCTTATTCATAACCTCACGCTTATGATGATCATAAATGAGGATAATGGCTCCCGCAATCTCACCTTCTCCTTCCCATTGCCGTTTGATCAGCTCCTGGCGAATAAGATCCCGAAAGGCCTCTGACCGGTTGGTATAGTTCCTCTCCTGTATGAGGTGATCAAACCGATCCAGCAGGTCTTTATCAATAGATACGCCGAATCTCACCAATTGAGACATCTTGAACGATTATCCTGTGTTACGTTTTTCATTTTCATGCCACGCAATTCGATTTCTGTCAAGTAAAAACTACAAAAAAGGAAGGAAGCCATTTTATTTAAAATATTTAGGGTGTTGGGGTCAGTACTATAAGGGCATCCACGGCTATGGGCTTACTCCCGGCCAGGATAATGGGATTGATGTCTATCTCTTGAACATGATCGCTTTCAAGACCAATCCGACCCACATTCATAATAATATCCGCCAATTGATCCAAATCCGCTGCAGGCATCCCTCGTATGGGTCCGAGGATCTTATTGGCCTTGATCTCTTGCATCATATCCAAGGCGTCTCGTCTTTCTATGGGTAATACTCGAAAGGATGTATCCTTGAGGACTTCCGTAAAGATGCCGCCGAGTCCGAACATCACACATGGACCGAATTGATTGTCTCGTGTGAGCCCCACAACCAATTCACGGGCTCCTTTGACCATTTCTTGAACCAAAACGGCACCATTTTTCTCCTCAACTTGGCCCATAATATCATCAAATGCGATGATGGCCTCTTTTTCATCACGTATATCCACGCGGACCAGCCCGCGTTCCGTTTTATGGCTGATATCGAGTGCTGATGCTTTCAAGACTAGCGGAAATCCGATTTTTTGAATGGCTTTTGTGAGTTCTTGTCGCTCTGATACGATCTCTTCTCGAGTGGTGGGTATACCATAGGTATGCAGGATCATTTTTGATTCATACTCAGAAAGTGATGTTCGTCTATTTTTTAGGGCCTCTTTGATAATATCCATGATACCTCCAATATCGATCAACCGTCACCAAATTATCTACTTTTCAAAAGAAGATCAAGTTTCTTTGGATTCATGCATTTTTTTCTTGCAATCAGCCTAACACATCCATATATGGTGTTACTATAAGTTGTCCATCCATGGATCTTGAGTCAAAGATTCATGGATTTAGAGTTAATCTATGGGAAAAGGTCTTTAGGGAAAGCCTTTTAATTTCCATAATCCGCTAGACTGGTATCCATCCATAAATGCCCCAAATTCCCTCCAGCGCCTCCCGGGAGGGAAGGAGGGATGAATGGAACAACGCTAGGCTAACGGACAAATCCAATCAAAAACAGCTTTAACGATAGACCATACCATGAAAAGAGAGTCGGTTCATATTGCCTTTTTCATCATTTTTATCCTTTTGTTCTCTTTTCAAGATGCGGCCGAAGCGATGGATATCACCCTTGCCTGGGATGCCGACCCCGAAGACAATATTGGTGGGTATAAACTCTATTACAAAACAGGGTCATCCGGCCCTCCCTATAATGGTACGGATGCCTATCAAGGACCATCCCCGATTGACATCCCGGTTACCGAATTGGGAAACCCCAATCACCCCGAATATACCCTGACGGATCTTGATGATGATCAGATCCATTTTTTTGTTGTTACGGCCTATAGCAGCCAAGATGCCGGTCTTGAAAGCGGCTTTTCTAACGAGGTGAACAACTCGTACGGTTATTCAGAGGATGACGAGCAAGAGCCTCCTGATGATCCAAACGTCGAACCTACTGTAGGGGCTTTGGATATTCATGCCGGAGGCGGTTGTTTTATCACATCCTTATCGCATGATAAAAAACGATAGATTTTAGAAACCTTTTATAAAATCCAGATCAATTGGCCTGAAAATAAGTCTGCGTCGATCAAAACAGATGATCCGGATCATGGGAAATATTTCCGATCTATCATCCGGATCCATCAATCAAGCCACATCATTATTTGCCTTGCTTACGTTTCCTGACTTTATCCTTAATCCTATTGATATGACCTCGGCCCAGGCCCTTGACCTCGCAACCCAGCTCAAAGTACCTTTCAATCTTTTCGTCATCCAGGATGCCGAAGCAATCGATTACCGCCACTGAGTCACCCGCCATCTTGACGACCGCGTCCGGATCAAGGTCCAGGTATTGCTTGTGGCGAACGGCCAATACTATGGCATCCGACCCATGCAGCGCCTTCGCCAAGTCCGGAATCATCCGAAAATCGCTTAGGTGCTCCTGGTTACGAAAAAATCTTGACCAGCTCGCTCCCACAGCAGGATAAGACTCCTGCTTTTCAAGCTCCCACCAATGTTCCACATAAGGATCATGGGCCTTCACCTCGGCTCCCATCTCCGTTAATTTTCTGACAATGATTTCCGAACCGCTGTATCGGGTATCGCCCACATCCTCTCTATAAGAGGCGCCCAGGAGGGTAACCTGAGAGGCCGCAATGATTCGCCCCATATTTCTCAAGGCATCGCGGACTAACTGGGCCGCATGAAGCGCCCTGGTATCATTAATATTGATGGCTTCCGGGGTGATCTTGAAGACATCATTCTCAAACCCCAATAAATGCTTATAGGCCCAAAGACCCAATCCTCCGTCCTTGGGAAGACAATATCCACCGATTCCCGGCCCGGGAAAGATAATATTATTATGGGTGGGCCTTACTTTGATGGCCTTAATGACTTTTATGAGATCCACGCCGTTCGTCTCGGCAAACAGGCTCCATTCGTGGAGAAAGGCCAGGATGGTTGCCCGATAACTGTTTTCCACGATTTTGCACGTCTCACTTTCTATGGGTCTGTCCAGGACAGTCAGCGGGAATTTATCCACGTTCAGGACTTCTGAAAGGAATCTGGTGACCCGTTCCCGACTTTCTTTAGTAATACCGCTGCAAACCCGCCAAAAATCCCGCACAGATCTCACATACTCTTTCCCGGGCATGACCCGCTCGTATGAGTGCGCCAATAAAGGCTCATCTTGAATCCCCCTCTTCTTAAACGCCTTTTTGATATGCGGGTACGCTACATACTCCGTGGTTCCGGGAGGGACGGTGGTTTCTATCAACACCAGACACTGGGGGGGTATTTTTTCTCCGATGATCTTAAAGCTTTCTTCCAAGGCGCTGATATCCGCGTTCCCGCTTCGGAGATTCCCCAATTCCTGCTTAAGAAAATCACACTGGACATCCACTACCAAGACATCGGCCAATGACAAAGCATCGTAGGTGAATGTGGCGGTCATGGTTTTTTTATCGGTTACACAACGTTTAATCATGGGGGCCACTTCCGGGTCCTCTGCTTTCACGGGGGATACGCCTCTATTAAAAAGGGGAATCTTCCAAAAGCTCCTTGGACTTGGGCGTTGCATTCCGATGACGAATTTATTGGATTGACCCGTATTCTTATCCACGGAATCTGCAACCACACCGGCCATAACAGCCCCTACAAATCCAAGCCCCATAACGACGACGATCTCATGCCCTTCAGCGCGATGCTGGTCGGCCAGTTCAGCCAATCTTTCGTACTCCCGTGAATAATCTGCTTCATCAGGAAGCATAAACTTCTCACCATCGGGACTGATAGAATATTCCATAAAAAGATCCTTTCTAAAAAGGTTCAAAACCTTAAATGCGATATTTGATTTGAATGATCCCGCCCCATTCCATGAGCAATGTCGGGTTAGGACCCTACAGTTATTATTTTATCCAGGTAATTAAATGAATTTATTAAGCATGTCAAGGGGTTCCTCGTCTGCATGTTGGAAACACAAGGTTTTTCTCTGTGAGCCCCATTGACACAGATCCATGGAAATATGATTTAAACTCAATAATTTAAAGTAATTGTAACAATTTAGGTTTTTTCAATCCAAGCAACCCGATTCAAGTCGTGGAATGACGGAGCAACAATCAGTGGTGACAAATTATCGTTCCGCAACCAAAGAACTAGGATGGTCATTCCGCGACTTGATCTCGGAATCCATAGGTTTGAGCCAAGCTTTTCAAAAATTTCAAATCATACAAATAATTCAAGTTTTTTTAACGAAATGCCGATAAAAAAAATGAGAAGTTGAATATCATCAGTTCGTTTAAAGGCAAATCGACCGAAAGGTTGGGACGCAAAGCCACCGGTCTAAGTCCTTGTTAGGATAAGGCAGCGGGGTTGCATAACGGAACGTGAAAAGCTATGCCCATTCCTTGCCTTTTGGAATGGGTTTTTCTTTTGGAGGGATGAAAATGATGCAAATAACCGGCTCCTATAGTAATTATTTGACCATGACCAATCTCCTTGCCCCTCTTGGGGTAGGCAATGCCGGCCAGATCGTGATGCATGTCTTCTCGTCGGCCATTGATAACCTGCGTGGCAGACTTGATCAACAGATCTTCTCCCAGGAGTCTGAATTCGCACTAAAAGGGCTTTACGAAAATATTTCTGAGCTTTCCGATAGGGCGAAGGTCCTGACCCTGAATGATCCCGATTCGGTTTTTTATGATCGATCCGCCCTATCATCCGATTCCAGCATACTGGAAGCATCGGCCGTTAATGCATTTTCAGCCAATTCAGGGGCCTCATTGTCTGGCTATGATATCACCGTTATACAATTGGCTCAGGCACAGCAAAATGTCGGATTTGAACTCAACGGTGAGGACCTGAGTGCCATTGACCCCGGATGGAACACCTTTGATCTCAATATTGATGGGGCGGAGCATATTATCGGCGTAGAGATATCGGAAGAGGATACCAATGAAGACGCTCTCCAGAAGATCGCGCAGGCCATCAACAATGCGGGAATAGGCATCTCAGCCGATATCGTGGATGGGATTACCACCGGAATAAAGCAAATGGTAATCACTGCTCAAAACAGCGGGGCGGGAAATACCTTCGTAATCAACGATATCAGCGGAAATGCAAATGCCATAACCGGTATGAATAATCTTCAGACTATAGGGCAGGATGCTCTATACCGAGTAGACGGGAATGACTATTCTTCCAATCAGAATAGCGTTTATCTGGATGATGGGTTGGTTGCGGTTTATTTAAAGTCCGCCGGACAAGCAACATTGAGAATAGCCCCGGATGAGGCAAAAGCAGCCGAGGCCATAACCAGCCTTGTCTCCGAATTCAATGCGTTCCTGGATTTTTTGGAAGACAATGCGGAATATATTGAAGACAAGCTCGGTTCCTCTCTAACCACATTCATTTCAAACCAGCAAAGCACCCTAGCGACATTCGGTATAACCCCTGATGAAAATGGGCGGCTCAATATGGATGAGACCCAACTCGGAGCGGCTCTCAACCGGGATATGGGGGCGGTAAAAGAGTTGTTTGCAGGCTTTGACGGCTTGGCCGTGCAGATCCAGAATTTATCTTCCCGGGTCATAACCGCTTCTCCTTTGGAGTATGCTAAAGAAGCACAGAAGATGGATGTGAAATTTACGGATTATCTTTATAGCTCATCAGCAGAAATGCTTCAGGGAATCGTAAGAGGGACCTTATTGAATTCATACGTTTGAGATGGAGCAAGCAGAATCTTTTTAGGCCTTTGATTCAGGTGTCACGCTGCGATGATGGACAGGGTTTTCGGTATGATATCAATTGCCACAGGGAGTTGTCCCGGCTGTTCCCCATCCACATCTAAGGGAACCCTGTCATGCGATCCCGCCTCTACTCGCTTGCCGATAAGGGGAAACACCTTAACGACTCTTAAAATGTTTCCTGTATAGAGTTTGGGCAGGTTCCGGAATACCTCCATAAGACTGAGATCACCAATTATCGTTATGTGGAATTGGCCGTCCTCTGTTGTTGCCTCAGGGGCTACACACATCCCGCCGCCACAATACCGTCCGTTCGCGACAAACACATTCCATGCGTTTATGGTTTCATCAAAGTGATCATCCACCTTCAGATGAATCTTTTTTTTCTGATAAGCAAGGATCGAGATGAATGTCCCCCATATAAAGGATATAAAACCACCGAATACCTTGGAATGTCGGTTGACCCTTTCGACCACCTCCCCGGCGAGCCCAAAACTGGTGATATTATGAAAATACCTATAGAATGGTTGGGCATCAGAGGGCTCAAACCGGATACGCCCCAGATCGATCCGTTTAGAATATCCACCGGCAACTAGATCCAAGACCTTTTCCGGCTCTTTCGGGATAGGAAGGGATTTGATGAAATCCAGGCCTGTTCCCAAGGGAATGAATCCTAAATGGGCCTCCGGGCGAACAGGGCCGTCAACAGTCATAAATCCGTTTACCACCTCATTAAGGGTACCATCCCCCCCAACACAAATGATCCGTTTCGCCCCGTCAAGAAGGGATTCCCTTGCAATGAAAGTGGCATCACCGGGACCGGTGGTGAAGTGGGTCCGGAACATGCCCAGACGATCTTTGGCAAGCGCCCGGATTCGCGGCCATTGCCTTAATGTCGCGCCCATGGCCGCTTCAGGATTAACAATAAAAACGGTTTTATCAATGGGTAGCGTCATTTTCAGTGAAAGCCTTATAATAGTCGGACTTGGAATGGGCGACCAGGGCTTCTTTACCCGTATAGCGCTCCATGATAATCGCCAGGCCCGGTTCTTTTGTGGAGAAACTCAGCGAATACAAGTGATTCCCTTCTTCCTTGGAAACATTGTCCGCCATCTCCTTAAACACCTCAATAAATGCCTCTCTTTTTCCCCTTGTATGGGAATCTTCACGATCAACGAAATCATTTACCTAGACCTCCTGAAAATGGATAATTATGGAGACATAGGACACGATATCAGTCAATAATCCCCGCCGCCTTTTTGGCCCGTTCCTCATATCTTTTCAGCGGTGATTCAACCAGGATCATCATCTTTTGCGCGGCCATGGAGCCTTCCGCGTGAACCGTGGTCACCTCATGGAATGCCGAGTCGTGTGAACACACATGCCGCATGGTCTCATGAACCATCTTCAGGCGATCCAGGGTGCTGTACTCTCCAGATCCACCCAGATAGTGTTCGAGGTAATCATGGATATCCGGATTCTCCCAATCTTTTTGATCAGGTGTCGTAGCAAGGATGCCGCCGGCTATGTCCTGAATCAATTCAATAAAACCATGATACTTGCTCGCAAAATGCAGTTTAGCCATATTGGCAATCAACGGATTCGGTACCGCAATATCACCGTACATGACCGGGTCCTGGGCCGCGGCATTGGTTAAGGCCTTGAGTGTTTCCACATAGGCCGCCACATCGGCCAGTTTATCCCTGATGTGGCCTACCTTTTCAAGGCCATTATATTTTGCCATGGCCACCGCGCAACCCGCCATGATCTCAACAGACGGGACCTTATAGCTGATGGCCGTAAATCTGTGAAAGGTCGCGAATGTATAGGCCAACAGCATGGAGTACTGCCACTCCCCACACATGAAAACGCGATCCCAAGGAACAAACACATTATCAAACACGATCATGGCCTCAGTCAATTCTCTCACCGGTTGCTTACCATGGAACTCATGCTCGGACCAGGCGCCCCTGCCGGCGCGACATATAAACGTGATTCCTTCCGTATTGGCGGGTATGGCAAAACTGAGCGCGTAATCTCCCTCGTTTTCCCGCATCTGACGCGTCGGGACCACGATGATCTCATTGGCGACCGGAGCGCTGGTAATATGAATCTTTGCGCCCTTTACAATGATACCTTCACTGTTTTTATCCACCACATGCAAGTAATAATCCGGGTGTTTCTGTTTTGACGGCTCCTTTGACCGATCTCCTTTCACACATGTCACCGCGCCGCAGGTATGGAGATCGTTTTTCCTCAGGTGCTCCAAAAAATTCATGGCATTCTCCTGATATTGTTTGTTACCCATTTGACCAGCGACCACGAAAGCGGCGTTCAGGCAATCCGTACCGATGTCTTTGCCGAATGGAAGTCCCCCGGTCAGCTCCATGGATCGTTGAATCACTTTGGTCCGATATCGAAGGTCTTCTGAGTTGCGCGGCGTAATAAATAAGCGATTGATCGGTTCGCTGGTTTCAGGGTGGGGGGCGGCAAAAAGATCCCTGATCTCCTTATCATCCGATGCCGTCAACTCATAGCTCGCACCGACCGTATCACAGGTAATCCCCAGAATAGGATGTTTTGTGACATCCTCTACTTTCTCCCCCCGGATATATACACGCCGGCCGTCTCTCAGACTTTCTTTATATTCCTCAGCAGTCCTTAATCCCATGTTTTTCCTCCTCTCGAATTGGGTTTTCACATATCTTCCGATTTCGAATCAGCCGCTAATCCAACGAGTCACATTATTCGCACGGTGATCAAAAAATTAGAGCAAGAACGGTATAAAACGTTTGGTTTTTTTCATGTATGCTTCATAGGCCGGTCCAAAAAAAAGAATGCACTCGGTTTCATCCGCCTTGGCCGTGGCCAACAAAGAAAGGGTCGCAGCCATAGCAAATAACGCGCCGAGCAGGCTGGGGATCTTGAAGAATATCCCCCATGCCAAAAACAAAAGGGAACTGTAAAGCGGGTGTCTAATGTAATGATAGATGCCGGTGTCGACCAGAGAGGTTGTCTTTTCGAAGCTCAATAATTGGGGTTCCCCGAATCGCTTTTCAACCGGGTTCCCTTGACCGGTCAAGGAACGGACGCCGAACACAAGCGGGATAATGGAAATAATCAGCAGGAACCATGAGATCACTTGATGCCAGGAAAATATATCCCTGAACCAGGAGTCTACATTGAAAACGAACAGGGCAAGGATAAACTCCCATGAAAAGAAACGGAAGAAACCATGGGAACGCGGCACATGAAGCGAATCCCGGGATATCCATATAAGACAAACGGATAATAAAACGAATGCGATAAGCTTGATAATATATCCCATGGGTGAGTTTTATTGATGTTACTCTATCATTTTCAGGGGAAGGCCAAGCCCTTTTAAGGCAAACATGAGCGCAAAATCAACAATTTCCCTCTCAGGCTATTTCATTAGATTCCAACCCCTCAACGTGAGACGATCCAATGATTCGATCTTTTCTCGGGTCCTGATCTCCACCCCTACCTTTTCAGTCTCAAGGATTTCTTCGTACAGCGCCTCTCTGGGCAGCCGGTAGGAGGTTATTTCCTATCGCTTCAGGCCTCATGTCCCGGCCGGTTTCAGGTCCGGATGATAGCATAACGGGTGGGGGTTGTAAATCCCATTGTCTAACGCCTCTTCCAGAATGGTTTGAGCTTTTGGAACTTCGACCTCTTTGTCATCTATCGTAAGATGGATGGTTTCCCCATGGAGTATTCCCGCGGGCTCTGTCCTCTCCCCCGGAATGGGGAAGAGGATTGGGTGAGGGGGTACTTATTCGAGAACGATCGTCCCTATATTAATGCTCTTTCCCAGTTCCACTTTGATGTTTTTCTTTGCCCCTTTATATGCGACTTCAATCATGTATTGTCCGCTGTCTTCATCAAGGTTATCAAATTGAAAATCCCCGAAGTGATCGGTGGAGATTTGGGCGACCTTTTCCGCATTTTGATAAAGCACTACCTCCGCCCCTTCAGCACAATCAATGGTTCCATCCTTCTTGTAGGCCATGCTTCCGGCCGCAAAACATCGGGTGAATCGAAAAAGATTCTTGTAATAGACCCTTGGTAATGTACGGTATTGGGGATGCAACGATTCAAGATTCTCGGATATGACCATCTGTTTGATCTCAGGATCATCTCCATGGATAATCCGCAGCGCCCCTATGGGACAGGCCTGTACGCATCTGGGCCGGTCCCACCCTTCATCCAAGAGATGGGCGCAAAGGGTGCATTTCTGCGGAACATCCTTCTCCTCATTCCACCAGATGACCTCATAAGGGCAGGATCTTATAATCTCATGCCGGCCCTTGGCCTTTTGAGGATCGATCAACACGATCCCGTCATCTCGTTTATACACGGCCCCATCTTTGGCCGCCTTCACGCATGGGGCATCATCGCAGTGCATACAGGCCACGGGCAGATTAGGCCGCATCGATCAGGGGAAACTGTCCCCTCTCCCTTCGATGGATGTTCATCCACCGGTGTTCCTTGTTGCATACAGCCCATGTTGACACCCGGCTTACCCAATCCCTGCATGGCCATCAAACAGACCATGGACCGGGGCCCATTCCGTTCCGGTGGCGCAACGGCAGGCGCTCTCGAAACCCACGATGCCACCTGCGGCCAGATAGGTCTTTTTGGAACCCCATTCCCTGGCCAGGGCCCTGACGTCTTTTGCGGGAATGGCGGACTCATTTTCTTGCCATTCAGGTGTTTTCGGAACCTCGTCTTCCTTGCCCAGGATATAGTCCTTCCACTGGTCGAATCCGATAGTACGATGGATCACGTACTCTTTGTCGTAAAGATCTTCTGTCACACATAGGCGATGGCAAGGGCCAGGGCATTGCCCGTGGCCGGACGCTGGGCCAGCCCTTTGCCGCCCAACAGGGCCGCCGTGTGGTTGTAGAAGGGATCGATGTGGCCCATCTTGATCCCCATCTCCTTGAGCCACTGACACCGCACGGTTCCCTCAAAGGCCGCATACACCCCGCTGGTGGATTCCGGATCGCTGGACCAGAAGACCACCATCTCGCATTCCTTTAAGAGGTCTTCAACCGTGCCATAGGTCTCGGACGCACCCAGGCGCATGCTGTTCCCCCAATGATGCATGGCCCCCCAGTGCCAGCCCTCCCAGGAATCCGGATTATGGGCGATGGGTGTCCACCCGATGGAGTTGAAGAACCGGCGATGGGCGCTCAGCTAGTAACCCAGAATCCCCCACATAACGAAAAAATCCACCCGGCTAGTTTGGGGGACTTGGATAAAGAAGCCAATACCCTGTCCAAAAGTTCCGCCAATAACGGTTTCATTTTCCACCCCCACCCTAACCCTCCCCCGTCAAGGGGGAGGGAAGTTAGTAACTCGTCGGGTTTCAAAACCCAACCCACAGCTTGGTTTTTTACTCACCTTTCGCAGGGAGGGGTTTTATACCCCGCGCCGCATATGAGGAGGTTTTTGCCTCGTCTTGATGTACACGGCGGCATGTAAAATGCCGCCCTACAGTTGGGTTTCACAACCTACAACCTTTTCCACCCCTACGCTACCATTCCCCCTAACCCCCTCCCGCGAGGGAAGGGGGGACAACGTTTTTCATACTGGCGCTTTGAATTGGTCGATGCTGGGTACTCAATGCCCGACATGAAGAAATGTACAAATATAAAAAGACACCCAATATCCAGAAACCAGCTTCCAGAATAATTTGATCATGACAATAATCTTCATCTCCTTTTCAAGGATTGAATGATGGGGTCTTCATCACGCTTAATAAGTATTCCTGAAGCTGCTTTCTGGACTGTTCCGCCTCTTCGGGAGACCAATCCTGAAATCCTTTTCCCGTCTTAAAACCAAAATCTCCCTGCTCAACTTTCTTTCGCAAAAGGGGAGATGGTACAGGCGTACGATCCAGATGTTTTAAAATATAATCATGGATCGCAAGCGTCAAATCGGTCCCCACCATATCGATATTTTCCATGGGACCCAATTGCGGCAGACGCAACCCGAACCCGAACCGCACACACTCATCCACAGTGGCGGCATCGGCTATTCCTTGCTCGACAATGGAAATAGCCTCCCGCCATAGAGCATGTTGCAGACGGTTGCCCACAAAACCTGGCACGTCCTTTTGTACCCGCACCGGATGCTTGCCTACGGCCTGAAGCAGCGTAAATGTTCGGTCCATGGTATCGTTCGATGTCTCATCCCCCCGGATCACCTCCACCAGGGGGATCAAATAGGGCGGGTTCCAGAAATGGGTCCCCACAATACGGCTACGACTCTTGGATTGTGAGGCGATTTCCGTGATGCTGATCACCGACGTATTGGTGGCAAGTATGGTTTCTGGTGGAGATTGTGAATCCAATTCCTTAAAGACCTTTTGTTTGAGCTGCAGATTCTCGGACACCGCCTCCACCACGAATTGACTCCCTTGGGCCGCCTCTGCCATATACCTAGTGGTCGTGATGCGTGAAAGGGCAGAATCAATATCATCTTGCAGGCCGATCCCTTTTTCAGCCATCAGGGTCAAATTTCCACGGATCTTTTTTAGTGCCTCGGCTAAAAGATCCTGATCAAGATCCATCAGCCTCACAAGGTATCCCCGTACTGCGAAGATCTGGGCAATCCCGTGTCCCATCAATCCGGCTCCGATAACGGCAATATTTTGAATATCCGACATGCATCACCCCTTATCCGGCTGTATACCCGCCGTCAGCGCAGATAACCGCACCGGTGATAAAGTCGGATGCCTTGGAAGAGAGAAATATCACGGTTCCGATAAAATCTTCCGGCTCGCCCAATCTGCCAATGGGAATGCGCTTTAAGAAATTTTTGTAAAAGGCGCCATCATCAAACATCCATTGTGTCAGAGCGGTTCGAAACACCGTGGGCGCAATGGCATTAACATTGATTTTGTGTGGTCCCCATTCACACCCCAAAGACTTGGCCATCAAATGAACTGCCCCCTTGGAAGGGCTGTACGCGGTATAGTTAGCCATGCCCAGTTCACCCCGGGCTGATCCTAACAGGATCACCTTGCCGCCCTTTTTCTGTTCGATCATGACCCTGCCCACTTCTTTACAGAACAACCAGGTCCCTTTGACGTTCGCGTCCATGATCATGTCCCAATCTTCCAAAGACTGCTCCACGATGGGTCCGGGCTTATTGACCCCCGCGGCCGTGATCAGGATATCAATACCTCCGAATTGATCCACCGTATTCTTTACGACCCGTTTGACATCATCATGATCGATGGGTGAACCGGCTGAAAAAGCGGCTTCTCCCCCCTGTTTTTTCATCTCATCCACAAGTGTCTGTAATGTATCCGCGCTCCTGCCCGTGGCCATGACCTTGGCGCCGGCCATGGCCAATGCCAAGGCTGCAGTGTGCCCAAAACCGCCGGTAGCACCTGTAATCAAGGCCACCTTACCCGAGACATCAAAAAGATCTTTGAGTAGATCCATCCCTTTTTTTATGATCATTTTTTATGCTCCTCCCAGATAATTAGTCTTTTTTATGACTCCATAGATATAAGGTTAAATCTTGTTGTTTTGTCTTGACTGTATCGTAGTAGGCGAAATTGGTCATTACAGACGAGCGAAGCGAGATTCACGGTTCGATAGGCTCACAACTTCGAGTGAAATTGAAAGGGGGAATCTAGAAATGCATATCAAATTCAAAACTTCTCGCATGAAACTTTAAGGAACCCATGGGGCGCGTCAATCCTGAGTTATATGACTCTTTGTCATTCCGGCGGAGGCCGGAATCCAATATTTCAAAGCTTCTGGACCCCGGCCCTCGCCGGGGTGACAACTTCGCCTCATTTCCATTCGATCTAGCTATTCCCCTGCACCATGCACCCCGCACCCTGCGTCCAGCGCCTTTTTAATAATTCACCTTGTCTAATCCTTTTAATCCCAAAATCGCCCTGGCCTCATCCGGTGTAGCCGGTTCATACCCCAATTCGCGGATAATGCGGATGGCCTTTTCCACCTGCTCGGCACTGCTCTTGGCCAGCACGCCTTTTTCAAGATAGAGATTATCCTCAAGTCCCACTCGCCAGAACCCCCCTTCCAGCACATTGACCACGCCCATGGCGAATTGGAACCGCCCGGCCGCGCACACAGACCATTTAAAATCATCGCCCAACAGTCTTTTGGACTCGCGAATCAAGTACAGTAGATTATCCGTGGTGGCCGGAATACCGCCCAGGATGCCCATGACATACTGAAGATAGACCGGCTTCTTAAGGTAACCCTCGCTGACAAGCTGGGCCACGTTATTGACCTGGCCCACATCATAGATCTCGATCTCAGGCCTGGTGTTGGTTTCGCTCATGGTCTGGGAATAGATATGGAGCGACTCGAAATGATTGGAGAATATAAAACTCTCGGTGCCTTGCAGATAGCTCTTTTCCCAGTCATATTTAAAATCTTTGTATTTCTCCAAAACCGGATAAAGGGCAAAGTTCAAAGAACCCGCGTTAAACGTGGCCATTTCAGGCTCCAAGGCGCTCACCACGGCCAGGCGTTCCCTGGGCGTCATGGTATAACTGCCCCCGGTGGTGGGGGTGACCACTACATTGGACCGCGCCTTGATACCGCTTAAAATGGCCCTAAAAACTTCACCGCTGGAAGATGGAGACCCGTCTTCAGGATTTCTCGCATGAACATGCACCACTGCGGCGCCTGCATTATCAGACCGAACCGCCTCTTCAATAAGATCTTCTATCTTGAATGGCAGATATTCGGACATGGACGGTGTGTGAATGGCCCCTGTTAGGGCCGCCGTAATAATGACTTTGGACATAAAGCACCTCTTTACTTTTTCGCTCTCAGCTCCTCTTAATATTTCTAAACCTGTATCATTTTAGATTTTTGAAAAATTTGGCACGGACCTATGGATTCCGCGATCAAGCCTGCCCCGCACTTGATGAAGGGTCGCGGAATGACCAGCCTAGTTTTTGGTTACGCGACTGTAAATGATCACCGTTGACGAACTCGTAAAAAGTCGTCACCCCGGTCCCGTATCCAGTACTGGATAGACTGCGGCCGAGGGTCAGAGCCCATGTAACTACCTGTAAAGACTGAATTCCAGCCTTCGACGGAATGACAAAATGGGAACTCTCCGATTTTAAATAAGCCTATCAAGGATGAACTCCCTGAGAGTTCATTTGACTTACTCCGGATAATTGATCACCACCAGCATGCTGGCCGGTAGATTCGTATGGTTGATAATCTCTCTGCCTTCATTGGGTTTCAGAAAAACAGAATCATACTTGCGAAGCACCACTTCTTTTTCCTTGGTCTTCACCGTGATCTCACCTTCCAGGACAAAATAGACCTTTTCCAGGGGGTTATCTTCATAGCCCCATTCCGCGCCACCCCCGGGTAAGAAATGAGACAGCCCCATCCAAAATTTTTGCACACCGGTCTCTTCCTTCCCCTGCAACCGCATGGCCGTCATCTTGAAGTGACCCGGCGCGTCATACGGTTTGACGTCTTTTAATTCGATTTTCTTCATGTTTTGTCCTCCGGTTTTTCAAATTTTTCAGGATCAATCATTTGCCGGTCCTTAGATATTTGATGTTTTTTTGAAGAGCCGCATTTTATATACCGCCTCAGACATAGTGCCTCATGTAAAACCAAATCCCGGCAAGATGTAAAACCCCGCCCTACCGGTACCTTGCGCCGTGCGCCCTGCGCCTTTTTTCATATCACCCCGTACTTATAAACTCGATCCGGTACTGGATTAATATGATCTTCATCAATTTCAGCGACGCATCGAACCATGGTTCCATCACCCATGTACCAGCGAAGCGGGAAGCACCAGAACTGAAAGCGCTTGCCGACAACCTTCTCCAGGTCGCCACCGAGGTTCTCGACACCGACAATCCCGTTACCCATCATGTACTTGTGGCAGGGTTCCCAGGTTCCCCACTCACCGGCTTTCTCGAGCTTACCGTATTCCTCCATGTAGCGGTCCATGCCGAATGTTTCAATGAACACCTCGCGATCGAACCATGCGTATTGCTCGATGCCGTACTTGTCGATATACTCCTGGGTGATCGGGCGACCGGTACGGCCAGGCAAGTTCATCTGGGTAGGGCCATTCTTGCCCATAGCCGTGTGGAGTGGATGGTCCAATGCCTGCATATCCATGGCCACGCATTTTGGATGATATTTCTCGAACCACTGACCGGAGCGGAGCCCGGTACCCGGCGAATAGTGGTAGTAATCTTTACTGTCGTCATATAACAGGTGGGTGCCGGTACGGAGAATGAGGACCATACCCTCCTTGAGTTCATTCGGATTGAAGTTGGCGCGGGAGCACGCCTCATCCAGATGCTTATCAGTGATGAGTTCCCATGCACTGACCTTCACGTCGAGGCAGATGGCCGGACCGCAGTAAGCGTCAACCGGGAGTTCATGGGTGTACCGGGTGCGTTTGCCTTCGAAGTCCCGCTCCATCACATGACGGGGCGAGTCGGCATGAGTCCCCGCATGCATGACGACGCTGACCTTCTGGCTGAGAACACCGGACTTGGCAAGGCCATGCATGGTATCGATGACCGGCTTCTGGAAATAGGGCCACAGCGGTATATCCGCGCCAAAGGGATGACTTAAATCAACAAATATCTTTTTTCCCATTTTTACATACCTCCAAAAAAATATGTTTATGTGGATTCATTCCTGTTTTATGCCCGTCCATAAATCGCCCCCTCCCGTCGTGAGGGGGTTAGGGGGAGGGTGTCTCTGGATAGGCCCTGATTCATCCAACCTCCACCATACCACGGTGTGACTACGGAGGATGGATTGATCGAGGATCAAGATTCAAGGAGTCCATGGGTCAATGGATCAAGGTAAAAAATTTGTAACCATTTAGGTTTTTCTAAATTCATGGGTTCGCGCCAAATTTTTCAAAAATCTAAAATGATACAAAAACCGATAGTATCGCGATATCGATGAAGCCTCATGAATCCTTGAACCCTGGAATCCTTTACTGTTTGTTCCAAATTATTGTTATGTAAGTGCCTGGAATTTCAAACCCTCATCTAACCTCTCCCCCTCAAGGCGAAGAAGAATTTTAGGAGCCTTGGCTGCTGGCTGACCGCTGAAAGCTGTCGTAATCACATCGAAAAAATCTTTCCGGTCATTGGAATATAAGGATGCTGTCTGTTCTCGACAATTTTGACATCCCACGGGAACTGATCCCCTTTCACCCTCTGCCCGCCGACCAGAGGTGTGCGACAATAATTTTCGCTATTATATTGGATATGCCCCACCATGGTATCCATGTGCGTATCGGCAATAGCCTTGCGCAAGACCTCTTTATCTAGCGTCTCCGCCCTTCTCAGGACATTCGTTGCGATCTCATAACCGGCATACTTGTAACCCAATGTCGCCGTTGGTTGTTTTCCCGTGGCCTTTGTCCAGGCGTCACAAAGGTCTTTGGCGCTATAGCCTTCAAATGATGACTTAAAGGGATGATGGGGTGACCACCAGACCTCTGTGGTGAGCCGATTGGTTTTAAGACCCCTGGCAAAGGATTAAAAACCGTGGTCTTACCGGCGCCATTGGGCCCCATCATCCCGAGGATCTCCCCCTGCCTGACTTCAAACGACAAATTCGATACGGCAACGAGCTTGCCGAAACTTTCAAACAGATTTTGAACCACGAGGATATCCGGCATGAACCGACCTCATTGTGATCTATACTGATGGACTCACATAATGAAATTGCGTGGATATCTTAGCCGCCGTTGCCTTAAGCTCCGAGACCATTCCGGCTGTACTTCCATTTTTTATTCTTTGGGTCGGTCCGGCCACGACAACGGCCCCTATGGGTATACTATCGTGATTAAATATAGGGGCGCCGATGGCGCTGGTACCTTCATCAATCTCTTCATGATCAAAGGCAACGCCCTCTTTCCTTACTTTGAATAGTTGCTGTTCGATCCTATTACGATCCGTGATGGTGTAGCTGGTAAATGGGTGTAGCTTGACATTCAGCAAACGATCTTTGACCTCTGCCGGTGAAAAAGCGAGTAGAGCCTTGGCTCCTGCCGAGGCATGGATAGGGACCCGGTCTCCCATACTGCCGGCAAGCCTGACCAGCCGAGGCCCATCGGCGATATAGGCCATAAAGGTGGTGTCCCCGGAAAGGATCTCTAAAATGACCGTTTCTTTCAGGGAATCTCGAAGTGTGTCAATAAACGGTTTAGCGATCTGAACCACGTTGGACCGAAGTGATTGATTCATGGCCCTGGCAAGGTCCATGACGGCCGGGCCGAGCACGAATCTTTTCGTTTGGGAGTTTTGAATCAGGAAGCCGCGTTTGGTCAGATTCTGCAAGATGCGTGAGACAGTGGCCTTATGAAATCCCAGTTTCTGGCTGATCTCAACGGTACCCATCTCTTCATTGTGAGGGGTGAACGAGGAAAGGATCATCAGGGCTTTATCAATGGCATTGACTTTGGATTCATCTTGTCTCATATAGTAAAACCCAATATTGTATTATAAGATCTTATGACATCTTCAATATCCTTTGTCAATAAAAAAGTTGGGAATTTTGAGAGCTTGATTTATCTATGATAATAGTAGGGCATTTTTCGTTCATTGGGTGGACAAAAAGAGGATACAAAATCATTAAAAAGTTTATCCATGACATTATCACCCCGACAGTCAAACAAACCCACTTCGTCTTGCTGGACTTGATACTGTATCCGGTGACTTCTTGGATTCTGGTTTTCACAGGAATGACGGTTTGAGGATATTGAGTCGGTTGAATAATATTACTAAGTTAAAGGAGCTTATTTTATGGGCAAAGAAAAATTGGTCATATCAGCCGCATTAGCTGGGGCTACAACCATGAAGGAACAAAATGCCGCGGTTCCCTACACCCCTGAAGAGTTTGCAAGGGAGAGTTATCGCTGCATGAGCGAAGGTGCCGCCGTAGTTCATATCCATGTGAGGGACCCCGAGACCGGAGAGCCGACGCCTGATCTGGATATAATCAGAACGACCATCGGGGCCATACGGGATAGATGCCCTGGGCTCATCATCAATATGAGCACGGCCATTGGACCGGGCGTCACCCAAGAGGAGCGTATCACCCCCATTGAGATCATGGAGCCTGAGATGGCGTCGTTAAACACCAACAGCATGAACGCCGCCCTGGCCAACTGGAAGACCGGCAAAATCCTTGCGGAGTTTGTATTCACCAATACCTTCGCCATGATGGAACATTACGCCGGGGTTATGAGGGAGCACCTGGTCAAGCCGGAATGCGAGGTCTATGACTTCGGCGGGATCTATAACGTGCTTCTGGTCCGGAAACAGGGCATTTTTGAAGAGCCCATGCATTTTCAAATGGTTTTCGGGTTATTGGGGGGTGTTCCGTATGACGCGTTTCATTTAGCGCGAATGCGTGAATTACTGCCGAACGACGCCTCATGGTCGGTCTGTGGTGTCGGGCCTTATCAATTTTCCGCAGGCATGACGGCCGCGGTGAACGGAGGGCACATCCGGGTGGGCCTTGAGGATAACACGCGCATGCCCAATGGTGAACTGGCAAACGGGAGCTACGAGCAGGTCCAGTGGGCGGTGGAGGTGGCCAGGCTGGCAGGACGTGAGGTGGCCTCCCCGGACGAGACCAGGGAGATTTTTCATATCCCTAAAAGGAACGAGCGAGGATAAACCCCGCTCTTTTTAATCGGAATTCTCATCTCTATCAAATATTCGTTTATTGTGAACGTATAGACAGCAATTATGATGGTCTCGTAAAAAGTCGGAAAATACGCACTTCTGTCATTCCGGCGAAGGCCGGAATCCAGCCTTTTCAGATAGTTACATGGACTCTGGACCCCGGCCTTCGCCGGGGTGACGACTTTTTACGAGTATGTCAATTATCCCTGACATAGAATTTCCCAAACATCAGGCTCAAAAAACGGGAACCTGCATCAGCACTTGGACGGCGCCAGCATCGGTTCGGCATCGGGGTCATAAACGACGTCTCCGTCTTTCATAACGGGATTGATCTCTTCGAAAAAGTCCTGCGTCATCCCCGGCACCTTGAGAAGGTCTTCGACCCGCTTAAATGGACCATTGGCCTTGCGGTACTCCACAATAGCCTTTGCCAGCTCTTCGGGTATGTCGACGTATTCAATGGCCATGATTTCTTCGGCCGTGGCTGTATTGAAATTGACAATACCGTCCTTGGCCAGGACCGGAGCGGCCACGGAAAACATAAAAAGCAGGAAGAATAAGGCCAAGGTATATTTATATAACTTTTTCATCAGCACTTCTCCTTTGATTGTTTGATTGATCCGGGCGCATGTGAAGGCGCCCGGGATATACTTATTTAACCGGATCGACCCGGTATTTCGTATTATCGGGCGGAACAACGGAACGCTCCACAGGTTTCTTCAACTGGGGAACATAATCATAAGGAACCCTGTAGGCCCGGTAAACCAGGTTGTACTTGCCCTTGTCATTGTAATAAGGGCTGATGTACTCCCAAACGATCTCATGATCAGGTGTGACTTCCTGGAACTGTCCGACCGCGCCATTGGTGATGAGCGTGTTGCCGTTCGGAAGGCGCTGGGCGGAACTTACATAGTCTGAATAAAATTTGTATTTTTCACGCAGACCCATCACCTTGGCCGAGTGCTCCCATACCATCTCCAGGGTACGCGGATCAAATTCGATCACACGGGAATAGTCCCTGCGGGCATCCGACCAGCCCCAATGCGCTCCAGGGTTCCGCGGCCCATAGCCTGCGTAACCGCCATTATCATAGATCATGATATTTCCCTCACCGGGCAGTCCCTTGGGAATCATGTGGGTGTGATGTTGCCCGATGATCTGCTCAAGTTTCCTGTAAGCCCTCTTATACTGTTCACCGCCGAATTCCCAGATAATATCCGGATAATAAAGCGGCCCGATCTGCCAGACGACCTTACCGGTTGCCTTCTCGATGATGCAACTGGTATTGGTCTGGCGGTTGGATATGATGATGTTGTCGGGATGAAATACCTTATATTTGACCGGATCTTCATTATACCACTTGTTGGGTCCCAGATAGGAGGCGGCGTTCACGTGTATCCAATCGCCCCCTTTCACATCCGGTGTCCGGGTCGCGGAATAAGTAGGGTACTTATACAAGGTCGCCTTCACCTCATCCGGGAAGTTCATCTCGTCAAAATGCTCGCTGGCCAGCCATTCCCAGACGATATTGCCTTTGGCATCCACCTCCGCGATATAATCGTCGTAAAGATCCTTATCCGTGATTGCCGGGTTCCTGGCTATCTTGTGGGACAGGATTAGAATCTTGCCCTTGTAGTTGTCAACAAGCATTCCCGGCACATGGTATCCGACCGGATTACCCTCAAACTGGTAATCATGGTGCATGCCTGCCCTGGGTATATTACGAACCACCTTGCCGTCCCAATCCACCACCACCAGGTCCGTGGAATGATCATCGCCCCAAATCCTGCCGTCCTTCTCAGGCGCCGGCCGCATGGTCCCCGCCAGATAACCCCCATTGAGCATCTTGGGCGGATGCTCGGCCTGGCAGATGTTCTTCCACTGCTTGACCACGTTACCGTTCATATCGATCAGCACGGTGCCTTCCTCTTCCACCTCGGTCCCGAACACCGTATATCCATTATAACACTTTTCAGGGTTATAAATCGTGGTCCCATGCGGAAAAACCGTGGGGAACGAAAATACCCCTGACGGATATATCAGTGCACAGGCGATCACGGCGGCCGCGCACATGATAATCTTTTTACACTTCATAATAGACTCCTTTTTAGGCCTTACCCCCTCCCCGGTAGGGAGAGGGAGCAAAGCAACAGTTTAACATTCAATGCATCCAAATCCAACGCCCTAGTAAGCCTTCATTGCGGGAGGACCATCATCATCCTCGGGTTTGGCGGGTTTTGTCACCGGGGCCGGCGCCTTGACATCCACCTTGGCGCCTTCCTGATAGATCCTGTAGAAAGACGGGCACTGAGGAGCCAGAGGACCCTTTACGCTCAGGTCCTTACCCTTTAAGCCGGGAAAGTCGGCCGCATAGCGGTAGGATCGGTGGATCATATTGAAAGATCCATGATGCGAATCCCCATCCTCCAGGGTACACTTCACCTTACCATTATGCACGGGATTGACATAATCCCAGACTACCTTTTTATCCGGTGTCACCTCAAAGAGGTGTCCCTGTTGGGTGGACGTTACATGGACATTGCCGTTGGGCAGTCTCTGGGCCGCACCCTGACGATAGGAGTAAAAGCTGTTGGAGGTCTTTGTTTCAAACTCCCAGACGATCTTTCCTGTCCGGATATCCACTTCCACCACCGCGGATCGGTTTCCCTCGGGCCGTTCCGATCCGTTGTCAAAGACCTGGACACGATCATTCCCCAACCAGGTGGCGTTGTGGTTTCCGAAGATCTTCTGATCGCCGTTGTCATACCATGAAGGGGCCTTTCCCTGTCCATAGGCGCTGGGATTGCCCCACCTGTAGACCATTTCACCTGTTTTGTGATCGACAAGATAAAATTCGCTGAAATTACGGGAATTCAAAAGGATCAAATCCTTCTCCGGAACATACTCACAGGTGTTGAAATGGGTCCAGTCCCAAGTAGCATAGATTTCTCCCACTGGTTTGGGTAGTTTGTAATTGATATCGAACTGGTTGGGACCTGTACCCACATGATCCCATACATGCCATTCCCAAACGGTCCTTCCGGCCTTGTCCACCTCTCTGACAAAGTCGACCCAGAACCCGTAATGCCAGACGCCCCCACTGAAAATAGAGACTGGAATGGTTTTTGGATCGCGTCCCTTGGCAATGGCGTCTTCAATGCTCTTGAATTCCCAGCCAAGGATCAGGGTGTTGCCGTTGGGCATACGGTCAAAGCAGTGATGCTGGATCTCGGTGGGTGTATTCATCATGTACTCCCAGACCACCTTCCCATTCCAATCGATCTCTTGGACGCCACCCGCGGCGCCGCCTACCGTACAGTTCCGCTTATCATGCCTAGTACCCCGAAGGAGATTCCCGTTCGGAAGCAGCATGGCCATAAGGCCAGGGGCGTAATCGGTTTCCCATTTGTGAATCAGGTTTCCTTCCATGTCGATCAGGAATGACGTTTTGCAGCCGGTCATGGGGGAAATCAGGGTATACCCGCCATAGGACTTTGATTTGTCATACTTGAGTACCCCGGTCGGACCAACGATGGCCTCATAGGCATAGGCCGCAGAAAAAAATCCGACAATCATGAAAACAACAGCACAAACAGTCAATTTTTTCATTTTTTACCCTCCTCTTTTTGATTGGTTATATGAATCTTTTTGCAGGTTAACGGGAATGCATACCAGTAATAATGCCTTGATTTTCGCTCTCCTCCTTTCGTTTCCATTTTTAGAGCGGTCTAAGGGTTCTGCCCGGCTGCATCATCAAACCATCTATAATACGATCAGCAAGACTCATGCCTTATCACGAGAAGCTACGGTTATCATGACGAATGGATATTTAAGCAGGAAAAGGAGGGGTAGTTATCTTACAACCCTTTGATAATTCATTTAAAAAAGAGAGAATGGAAAGATTTATGCTACATCCTATAAGATATCAAAAAAAATAAAGAGATCCCGGGCTTTCAAATGTGCGGCCTGACGTACATCTTAATCAAGGTTCTGTGCGGGGTTATGCACATTTTTTTAAAACAGATCGATTACATGGAATTTTGGACATACAATGATTGGTATAGTTGATCAACGATCTTATTTGAGCGTGTAAGCGGCCATCTTGTCGTAAAGCGTACGTCGGCCGATACCCAATTTCTTGGCAGCCTCCGTCCTGTTGCCTTCCGTTTCTGCAAGCACCTGCTGAATGGCCTGTTTCTCCGCCTCTTCCACTATCTCTTTGAGGGGAAGAGAATGGTATTCCCTGTCATCGCCGGCGAATCCCTGTGTCTGATAACCGAACAGGTCTCCTGTGATGGTTTCTCCCTCCGCCAGGAGAACGGCCCTTTCAATAGCGTTTTCCAGCTCCCGGATATTTCCTTTCCAGAATGACGAGTTGAGCATTTGCATGACCTTTGGATCGATCCGGGAAACCTTTTTCTTGTACCTTTTATTGTAGACATTCACAAAATGGGCGATGAACTGGGGCAGATCCTCTCTGCGCTCCCGAAGCGGTGGCATCCGAAGAGGAATAACCGCAAGACGGAAATACAGGTCTTCACGGAAATGGCCCTTCTCGATCTCCTCCTCCAGGTTCCGGCTGGTGGCCGACACAAACCGGACGTCTATCCTGATGGAATGGTTACCACCCACCGGTTTGATCTCTTTTTCCTGTATGGTTCGAAGCAGCTTCACCTGGGTGCCCGGTGGTATCTCCCCGATTTCATCCAAAAAAACCGTTCCGCCCTGGGCCTCCTCGAGAAGACCCCTCTTGGCCGACACCGCTCCGGTAAAGGATCCCTTTACATGTCCGAAAAGCTCACTCTCCAAAAGCGTCTCGGCCAAGGCCGCACAGTCAATGGTCAAAAAAGGTCTCCCCCTTCGAATGCTCTTATCGTGAACGCGACGGGCAAACAGGCTTTTGCCCGTTCCCGTCTCACCCAGGAAGAGTACGGGCGCATCGGAGTCGGCTACCTTGTCTATGGTCTGGAGAATAGTATTGATCTGCCGGTTATTTCCAGCGATGAGACCATTCTCTTCTTCGGTGACACCGGTCTGGATGAGCTTCCGGTGCATGCGGCCGCTTTCCGTTGCCCTTCGCACCAGGATCTCCAATTCCTGGGGGTCGAAGGGTTTTGTGATGTAATGAAAGGCCCCCATCTGGATGGCCTCCACCGCGCTTTCTATCGTTCCCACACCCGTCATGATGATCACCGGCATGATGCCATCCGTCTGACGGATCTCCTTGAGAAGTTCCAGACCGCTCCGGCCCCTCGGCATGGCCATATCCGTAACCACAGCATCAAAAAAGGTCTGTTCTATGAACCTGAGACCATCTTCCGCCGTAAGCGCCGTGGTCACTTCATATCCACTATAGGAAAAATAGCTCTTTAGAACATGTAAAAATTCCGGTTCGTCGTCTATGATCAAAATCTTGGGCTTCATGATGCCATACCTTCCCATATGGAAGCCTGTCGCGGTCCTTTAATAAGAGGCAATTCGATGACTATCTGTGTACCTCTCCCTTCTTCTGACTCAGCAAATATCATACCATCATGATGCTCTATTATCCGTCGGCAGATAAAAAGCCCGAGACCGAAGCCATCCAGCTTGCCATAGGTGAAAAAGGCCTCAAAAATCTCATTGAGATATTTTTTGGGTATACCCTCGCCATTGTCCTCGATACGCAGGCAGGCCGCATCCGCTCCAGGAGGAGAACAAAATGTGATGAGCATCTTCCTCTTCAAATTGTCTTTCATAGCGGTCACGGCGTTCAGGAAAACGTTCACAAGGACCTGCTGCAGGAGATTCCTGTCCCCCAGGACCCACACAGGATTTTGGGACGGGGCGAAATCGATCTCAACCCCTTTTAGCTGGTGGTTGAGCAGGGCGAGTGTCAAATCGATGAGGTTGCATAGATCCACCTCGGTCATCTCCGGTGTCTTGGGTTTGGCGATGGCCAGTAGATCCTGCGTTATTTTGCCGGCCCGAAGGGTGTTTCTGCGAATGGATTCGACAAATTCCCTTGCTTCTTCAGCAAACCAGCCCCGCGTCCGGATAAGTTCGATGTTCGCCCGCACAATGCCGATGGGGTTGTTGATCTCATGGGCTATTCCAGCGGCCATTTTTCCGATGGTCGCCAGGCGGTCCGCTTGAATCAGCTCTTGCTCCATACGTTTTCGTTCGGTCACATCTCTTACAAAAAAACAGGCCATGCCTTCATCGGTTACACCAGAAGAAATACGCACGGCAGCCACGTCCATGTCCCGAGTCTCTCCGCTGGAGTATACAAAATGGAAGGGGCTCGATCCACTCTGACCATTGAAAACAGAGGCCAGGAATTTCTTCAATTTCTCATATTCATCGGGGATGACATATTTGTATAGATACCGCTCCTGATCGTTTTTCGAACCGGCTTCGTGTATCATCATCCGCGCCTCCTGATTGGCGGTCTCGATCCTGCCCTGTTGATCCACCACAAAAATCATATCCGGGGACGTTTCAATGAGATTCCTGTATTTATTTTCAGAGTTCTGCAGATCTCTTGTGACCTTTCTTACTTTTCTTTTGAGCTGGAAATTCCAGGCAAAAACAGCAAGCATGATAAAGATGACGGTCGACACGGATATGAAAATCACCTTAGAATAGCGGCGCCAAGAGGTCGGTTGGTACACAACACCGTACCATTTATCCTTGATCAGCTGCAAGGCCCCTGAACGATTCAGGTATTCAACAGCCCTGGATAATTCTTCAAACAGCTCATCATTTTCCGCCCTTACGGCAAGGGCCAGGGGCATACGCTGGAGAGTCACACCCACCATGACGACATGCTCCAGTTGCTCGGTCTGAACCAGATATTGAGCAATCAGATCGGAAGGCGCCAGGAAGGCATCCACCAAACCTTTATTCAGTAACTGAAGGGCCTCGAGAGGGGTCCGGACCACGATCAGATTGTCCTGGTCAACTTCTCCGACAAATGGATGGTATGGATCGCCTGCGATGGTCACCACCTGCTTGTTGGACAAATCCCGCGCGCAAACGATCGTCTTACACGATTCGTGTACAAAAAGACGGCGATTGAGTGAAAAATCAACGGGTATAGAATGGAAAGCCACCGAATCTATATCTTCCATGGAAACAAGTGCAATCACATCTACACGACCTTCAGACAGCCAGTGTTGCCTTTGCTCGATACCGGAGCAGCTTATGTATTCCATTTTCACACGGAGGTATTTTTCGATCTGGCTCATCAGGTCTATATTGATACCCCGGAGCCCAACCTTACCCTGATTCTGGGATAAAAAACAAAAAGGTGGCGCGGAAGGGCGGACCCCCACGCGAATGACCTTTCTTTCTGCTGCTGTTTCGCCTGTGCTGATGAACAGCACCATTAACATACTCATGATTAGAGATATTTTCATACGTGATACCATATACTTGGTCGTCTTTTGCGACCCGCCTATTATTGTTAAAGCATATTATCTTACGATTACGATAATTCCTCTGATTTTAGGGCAAAATGATTCTCAACCTTTCTGAAGATCCTTGATGAAAAGATTCTTCCTCCGATAATCATTCCATTGTACGACGATCCGCACATCCCATTCCGCAATAATCGAGTCTTAATGATTACTATCAAAAATAAACATTTATTACAATAGCTTATACGAATGGTACGTTTTTTGAAGATTTAAGACAAGAGAATTTATTGGTCCATCATGTCATCTTCTCAACGAAATTAACACTATTTTAGGATGGATAAACCCCATGATTCATTGCCTTAAAAAATTATTTCCATTCTTCTGCGTACTCGTCGCTTTCATTCTGATGACGGACGGCCGCATCAGACAGGCTTATGCCCTGGATGATCCGCATGGCCTGGAACCGGCCGATGATATGACCTTTTTCCCCCATTTGCCTGGACTCCGGAATAAAGTCTTTAAAAACTATCTCGGTCAGGGGAAAAGCCTTTCCGAGGCCGTTGTTCTGAGGGGAAGCGAGATCAGCGACGGAAAGGCCACAGTTCCAGCCGGAGGCCTGTTTTATCTTTCCGAGACCAGCGGAGACGCCGCACCGCTGAGGAGAGACCCGTTCCTGTTGCTGGGCGAACACACCTATCTGGTGGACCTCGAATCCAGCACGTACACGGTAAAAGATTTTTCAGTAAAAGGGGGCCGGAAGGCCCAGGTTGAAGATACCGGTTACCGCATGTGGTATGACTATGCCACTGATCATTATGAAAAGCCTTACGCGGAGCTGGCGCTCATCTCTCCTTCCGGCGGATGGCCCCTTGAATTCCCCATTGCGAGTGTCTTTGCCGAGAGGGAAGAAATTCGCACAATCAAAATAGGCGAAGGCTATGTGGAGCAGCTTGAAAAATTCTGCATGGATAAGGAATATCTATATGGAGCCAGTCGATTTGTAGCCAAAAACATCACTTACGACGAGGCGCAATTCGAATCCATTGAATTTCCATGGATTACGGAAGCCACTTTTTCCATGCACCGGCCCATTGTAATGGATGTCCGACAGGATGACTACCGTCTCTACTTCGACAAAAGGATATACGCCTTTCGCAGGCCGGACGGATTTCTGGTGAGGGTGACCGGCTTTACAGGCGGAAAGGTTTATGCCGAAAAGCTTATAAAACCCATTACGGCCCAGGGATATAAAAGCATGTGCAAGAAAAAGGACGATTACCATCTCACCATTCCTGATCTGGATATCCGCATCGAGATCATGGTGCAGCCTTTGCATCTGAAAAATTCCGATTTCGTCCCCTGGTCGACCGGTAAATCCCATGGATTCCAGGAGGGGGTATTGAATTTTGTTGTTTATCGCCGTCTCATCAATGTGCGGCATGGCGAGCCATGGCCTTTGGATAAGCGTTACAAGGTCCTCCTGGAGCCCAATATGATGACGGGAATGCTCCAACGACTTCTGATTGAAAACGCCGAACCCATCACATTTGATAAAGATCACAACACCTGCACAGGCCCCGTAAAGTGGTCCAATTTCTGGAACCGTCCGGCATTCAAGGTCGTCGTCGATAAATTGGACGGAAATGTGGTTCGGGAACAGTATCTGAGAGACTATTTCTTCGCTCGTACGGAAAATATGGTCTTCTGGCCGAAAGAAGGCCGGCACAATATCGATTTTTTCATAGGATCGTCTCCTGTGCTGGAGCCTATACTGGAAGATACTTTTCTGACGCGGTTGGCCGATCCCTCTTTCGGCACTGTTGTCGAGGAATCTCAATTCACCTCTTATCCCAAGGTCATATCGGACAGCTCTTTTTATGAGCCGGACCATACCGCACCTTTTGTGCCGAGGCTCGATGGCCTGATGAGAAAATATACGCGGGATCGTAAGAAGAACCGATTGATATCGGCCGAAAGCATCTTTATCCGGGGCAGTTATGTGGATTATCGAAACGGAAAAATTATCATTCCGCCCGCGGGCCTCTGTTACAGTTCCCGCAATTCAAGGAATATGCGGACACTGTCAGGGGAAGAGTTTTACATGCTCGGGGAAAAGGCCTACCTGGCTTCTTTCAGATCCAGCACCATCGTGCGCAAGAATGTCCACCTGGACTTCTGGAAAAACCAACCCATGGGCGACGGCAACCTGATGTATTGGCAGGATGAACTCCTTGGCATTAGAAACAAGACCCTCCGGATGACGGATCACTGCTACCTTGACGATCGTCCTGTAGGCGAAATGAGCCTCATGAAATACTCGGGCAACCGCTGGGGGGCCCATTTCCTGATCGCACAGGGGCTGGACCGGGATACAGGGAACCGTTACCTCATGCCCGAAATCTTCGCGGAAGGGGCCACATGGATCATACCGGAATATGTAGGCTCCAATTACCTGAAGATCCGGGAATTCGGAACTCCATCCATTGAATCTTTCAGTTTTACATACAAAAAACCTAAAGAAACCCTGATGGGTGCCGGAGAACACGCGAAAATAGGTGCCTACGATCTCCAATGCGCTTCCATTGATCCGGATGCCAAAACCGTGGCCCTGGTACTCATAGATGAAACAGGAAAGGAAGTGGCATCGAAAACCCTCGGCCCCCTCGATGAGGGCGCGATCGGTCTGCTGCCCCAGTATCTGCCTGTCGCCGAAAAGATGCAGTTTACTCACGAGGATATTCACGTTGAGCTGGACATATACGACCCCTTTAAGGAGGGCAAGGCCAGGCTCTATCTCTATAGTCAGATCCAGATGCTCAAGAGGGATACGCCGTTTGAGTTCGACGACAGGTTTATGGTCAGGCCGGATGTATGCGGCCATTGTTACCAATTGAATGAGGTTCTCCTTGACAATCCCGCGCCCATCATACTGGATAAGGATCATCCCGTTTATGAAGGTCCGAAGCGAAAAGACGGAACACCTCTTTTCCGGATCGTGATAGACCATTTCGATGGTGAGATGATCCATGCCTGGCACATGGAGACAATCGAGGACGATGAGCTGCATTCAACAGACAATCTGGCCTTCCGGCCCCGGAACAATATCGATGTACTGATCGGGGTTACCGGAACAATAGAAGGTTTCCTGAGACTATCAATGCTGCCCAGGCTCGGTTTCATGGAATCGTGGCGTATCAGCTCACACGGCCCGGAAACCAAATTATCCGGTTCGGTCAATACCGGTGGATCAGCACACATCAGGCGATAAAGCGGATGTGCAATGCCTGAAAAGCATTAAGGAAAACAATCTTAATACCTGGAAATCGATATGAATAATGCCCAGGCAATAGCCTATGATGTAAGAAGAAAATCGTTTTTGACCTCCCTTTACACTTTTCGGGAGGTCCTGCCCGGCCTGCTTGCCATGTTCTTTATAGCTATCTTCAGCAATAACCTGGCAGGGGTGCCCAACCCGTTTACACTGGAAAATCTCTTCCAATGGCTGGATTGGGTGATAGGGCCTTTGAACCACCAGCCGTTTTTTCAGATCCTGAACTCCAACTTTGTCTGGAACCCGATCCTTCTGGGCCTTATTATCGGGAATATTTTCGGCGTTCCGGATTCCTGGAAGCGTGGATTGAGCTATATCCACATGCTCATGCCCCTGGGCATCATCATGCTTGGACCCCACTTTATGATTTTCCATGCCTTCAAGCTCGGGTTTTGGCCCATCCTCATCATTGTGGTATCATTGTTTCTTACGGCCACCGTAACGCTTTGGTTTACAAAGCTTTTCAGGCTGGATGACCGCCATGGCTCCATCATAGCCGGAGGACTTTCCACCGGCGATCCACATGCTGGGGTCATTCTGATGCCGCTCATCAAAGCCAAGGGATATCAGGTCATGAACGCGTCCATCGGCGTCATCCTCTTCGGTATCATAGCCATGCTCATCCTGCCTCTGATAGCGGCGCCTTTCAATATTCCGGAAAAGTACATGGGCCTTGTCGCTGCAGTGGGAGTCGGCAACGGCAGTCAGTCCTTGTATGCCGCCTATGCATCCAGCTATGAGGCCGGCCGTTATGCCTATTGGTTTGATGTGGGTCGGCATGTTATAATGCCTGCTGGTTTTATATATGTTTTTCTGGTAATGTTTATACGAAAACTGCGAAACCCCGAAGACCCCAACATCCGGGCCACCAGAGGAATAAACAAATTTCCGGTATGGCTGGGCGTATTTATCTTCATCTGGGTCCTGGCATGCCTGCACCTGTTCAAGGAGCCGGCCCATCATGCCATTTTTAATATGGTGAAATGGGATTTTTCCCTGGCTGCCGCGGCCCTTGGATTGAGTATTTCATTCAGGGATATTATCGGGGCCGGCGTCAGGGGATTTGTTGTCACCTGCGCGGCAGGCCTTTTGCGTATCGTATTTTTACTGGCAGCGATCCTGCTCTGTATCAAAACCGGATTGCTGACCGTTTAGGAGGATATAAGAAGAATGGAAAGAAACCAGCACACCACCGACCTGGACGGGTTCGATTACATGGCGAACAGCGGTATCGAGGAAAAGGACAGGGATTTAAGCGGCATGCTTATCGCCCTGATAATCATTGCGGTTCTGACATTTTTTCAATATCTGGGACTTTATTAAATTGGGAGAGTGATTCATGTTCATGATGATCGTGTTTATATTTATGGCCCTTGTGCTTTTTCTGGCCACCGGCGCCGCGATCTACATGGGAATTTTCAAGGCCCACAGCGAAAACGCATCGCTTGCCCGTAAAACGTTCAGCGGAATTGCATCCTATGGCTTTTCCGCTGTATTCTGGTTTTTTATGTATAGCTATCATTATTTAGGATGGTAAAGGACTTAAGACATGAAAATAAAAATAATGGGAATATTGGCTATGGTATGCATCCTGCTGATGTCATCAGAGGTGCTGTTTGCAGAGGATAAAGAAGGCAAGATAAATCTCAATACAGCCACGAAAGAACAGCTTATTTCTATCGGTATAGACCCTGAGATTGTAGAGGGGATTCAAAAGCACAAAACAGAGAATGGCGAATTTGTGGATTTGGATGAACTCCTGGATGTTGAAGGGATGACTCCGGCCTTATTGCGTCAACTTAAGCAGAAGCTTTACATAGAGCCCGGTTCGGGTTGTAATTGCTAGGGAATGCTCGCCCTCGCAATATATTTGTGCGTACACAGGGGACGCGAGACATACAATCATTGTTCATGGGCTGATCGCTGACGGTTGAATTCTGAACGCTTCCGTCTGGATGAACGCCAAGGAAAAAAGATGCGGATATATCGAATCATGTTTTATATAGTCGTTATCCTGGCCATCCTCTGGACATGCCATGTCGGCATGGCCGAGATATTCGGTGATTACGTAGGTTACACCGCATGCGGGGACTGTCATGACGATGTTGTGGATGGCTGGGAGAAAACGGGCCACGCAAAAGCGTTCGAAAACCTTGCAAAGCAGGGACCTGAGAAGCAGTCCATACCCGAATGCGTCAGGTGCCATGTTGTCGCCTATGAAAAAGACGGCGGTTTTATCGACATGGAACTGACACCGGAGCTCAAGGGCGTACAGTGTGAGTCCTGCCATGGTCCGGGACGGGCGCACGTGGAAAGCGACGGAGATGCCTCGAAGATCGTGGGAAGGCCTGGTGAGGACCTATGCCGCGCCTGTCACACAGAGGGCCAGGATAAAGACTTTAATTATGAGAAAAAGAAAGCACTGGTTCATGGTGCACCGTGAACTTGAAGGAAGGGTCTTAACATGCAAATGATAAAAAAATCAATTATGTGTATTGGTCTGGCGCTGCTCATTTTGGTGCCGCTCAGGGCCTGGCCAGGGGCCAACCTGGTCTTGAGCGAAACCCGTGTCGATTTCGGGAACATGGTTGAAGGGGTCGTGGCTGAAAAAGTTATCAAACTTTTCAACGCGGGAGATCAACCACTGAAAATCACCAATGTAACCACCAGCTGAGCATGCACCTCCACCGTGCTGGGCCAGCGCGATATAAAACCGGGAGAAACGGCGGAACTCAAGATCAGCTACAATACCTATAAGTTCCCCGGCAAATTTGAAAAATATGTCACCGTATTCATAGATCAGGAGCACCAGGAAAGAAGAGCCATCATCAATCTTGTAGGCTATGTTGAACCCGTTCCCATGGGAGTCCTTGATGTCGATCCCAGAAAGGTTTCAGCCGGAGAGATAAAGATCAATGAACCGGTAAAACTCCTTATTATGGCTAAAAATACTGGTGATGCGGATCTGGAAATCACAAAAGTGGAATCCAAAAAATCCGGGATGGTCTTTTTTGACGGGGCGACATCAGGGAACATGATCATCCGGCCCGGCGAAATACGGGAGATTCCTTTCGAGATTGTGGGCAAGGAAGCTGGGCGTTTATTGGATTACATCATGATCTACTCCAACGCACGGAACGTGACTGAACAAGGGTACAAGGTTGTGGTGATCGCGACAGTCGAGTAAGGCTTTCCAAGATGTTTTACCCCCGTTAACAGTGGATCTTGCACCTATCCGAGAACGCTTTTTACGATATCAGCGATCTCTTTGCAGTATGTTTCCGTTACCGAATCCGATGGCCCCTCAACCATAACCCTGCACATGTTCTGGGTTCCGGAATACCTAACAAGGACGCGCCCTTCCTCGCCTAATGCTTTCTCAACCCTCTCTATGACTCCCATGACTTCAGGGACGGTCGCGATATCAGGTTTGCTCTTAACGTCCAAATTGATCAATTTCTGGGGATAAATATCCATCATTTTGGCAAGTTCCGATAGGGGCTTGCCTGACCTGACCATGGCGGCCAGCAATTGCAATGCAGCAACGATCCCGTCTCCTGTTGTGTGCTGATCAAGGAATATCATATGGCCTGAATTTTCGCCCCCGATCACGCTGCCCAACCGCAACATATCTTCCAGAACATAACGGTCTCCTACCTTGGACGCATGGTGTTTCAAACCATATTTCTTGCATGCGACCCTTAATCCCAGATTGCTCATCACGGTTGTTACGAGCAAATCATTGTTCAGTTTACCCTGTTTTTTGAGGGCGTTGGCGCATATGAGCAGAATCTGATCACCGGTTATTTCATCGCCTTTTTCATCGACCGCTATCAATCGGTCTCCATCCCCGTCAAAGGCAAGCCCCATGGAAGCAGCGCTCTCAACAACCTTTTCGCTAAGATTCCGCGTATGCTGAGATCCGCAATGATCATTTATATTAATGCCGTTCGGTCTATTATGGATAACCTCTACATCGGCCCCCAGTTCCCGGAAAACTGCCGGAGCGACTCTATAGGTGGCGCCGTTGGCCGTATCCAGGACAATCTTTATCCCCTCAATGGATAGATCTCTCGGGAATGTATTTTTCAAGAATACGATGTAGCGTCCATTAACGTCTTCCATCGAAAAAATCCGCCCCATCTCTTTAACCTGAGGTACCAGTTCATGGAGGGTGTTGCTCAGCATCAAATCCTCAATTGCCTCCTCCTGTTCATCGGACAGCTTGAAGCCGCTACCGGCGAAGATCTTTATGCCGTTATCCTGATATGGATTGTGTGAAGCGGAAATGACGATCCCCGCGTTCGCACGCATGCTCTGGGCGACGAAAGCGATCCCCGGAGTGGGCAAGATCCCCAGCGGATAAGAATCACCCCCCATCGAGGTGATGCCTGCTTCAAGGGAGCTTTCAAGCATGTCTCCTGAGATACGGGTATCCTTGCCGATCACGACTTTCGGGTGAGCGTGTCCTTTTTTTAAGGTGTAGACAACCGCCTGCCCTAAGGCCAATGCGGTTTCAGCGTTCATGGGATATTTGTTCGCCTCACCGCGAACTCCGTCGGTACCGAATAATTTACGCATCAAAGTATCTCCCTACAAAAAAATGACCTTCCTCACAGCAGGCTCCGGGGCTACATTCAATGATATCATTCATTATACGAAGCAAGCTTCCGGAAACCGACCCTGCAATGGCTCAAAAAATCATTTTACGAACAGTTTTAATACCCTCACCCGGGATAGATCTTTACTCCTTTACTGGATATATGGTCGATCTTTACCTCTTCGTCCAGATCCATGCTTAATGGATTGGGGATATCAGCCCCTTTTTAAATGAGTCGCGCCACCTTATCGTAAGCTGGCGGTTTCAGATCCATGGCATTCTCCAAAAATAGGTCTATATAAGAAATTCGCAATATTTTCAAACAAAATATCGAACCGCTTCAACTCCATCTGATCACCTGCCGTGCCTATAGATCTGATCGATTCTCGCGGGGCATCGGTGTCCATGATAAATTCAATTCGAGCTTTTTGCTTATTTAAATGATTATTTTTCAGTAACGTCCATAACCGGTTTCATTTGAAGTTTCCCTTTTTATCGATTTAGAAAGGGGGTCGGGGATGATGGATGCCTTGATGACATATCTTATTTTCTCATTGACACGTAAAGGCTATCTCCATATAGTTTTCTTCTTTGATAAGATTATGATTATCGCATCTGATCGGTGTCGATCCCCGAGTCTTTAGAGTGAAGGATTCTTTTGATGAGGAGAAAGTTATCGCCAATGAAGATCTCACAGTTCGGCCATTATCTTGACCAGCTCCTGGAGACGGTGATTAACCAGACTCGTCCAAGCGGACCTCATCAAAGCTCCATATCAGATCTGGCCAGGGAAATCCGGGCATCTACATGCCAAAACACAAGGGTGGTTATTTTCGGAGGTGGGACCGGCCTCTCTACAGTAATTGGCGGCAATTCCCGTCTTGACAGCTGGCCTGAAGATCCATTTGTAGGTCTTAAACAGGAATTTCCATTGATGGATGTCGTTGTCTGTACGACGGATGACGGGGGATCAACAGGACTGCTTTTACAACAATTACCGATTATAGGAATTGGAGATATTCGCAAGGTCCTTCTTTCCCTTATCAAGCTGGAAAATCTTCAAGAAGCATATGGTATGGATGGTTATTTGACCGGACAGCTCATTCGCGTCATTCACGGTATTTTTAATCACAGATTTCCGAAAGGTATGAGGGATTTCCGATACGTCGTCAACCCTCTCCTGATCGTACCTAAGCCCATGAGGAGATACTGTCCGGAGCCTCTCAAAGACCTCTTTTCGTCCTTGGGCAGATATATCTCTACAAAGGGGAAAGGGCCTGTCGTCATTCCTGGAGGACACTGTCTGGGAAACCTGATGCTCGCAGCGGCTATCTTCAGCTCGGCCGATGAAATGGGAATCTACCCGCCGGATACGGAAGTCATTTCAAACGGAATTGAGATCCTCTCCAGGGCCATAGGAGTGACTCCCGGATTTCTGCATCCCGCGACAGCCACGCCCGGACAACTGATATTGCGATACAGCAATGGGGTCGCAGTCAGGGGGCAGAGCAAATCGGCCGTCACCAGGCGTCTCTTGCCGATTGATCATCTATCTATTGAATGTTGCGAAACACCACATATCAGTGAAACCTTACTTAAGGCGATTCAGAAGGCGGACCTTATCCTTTTCGCACCGGGTAGTCTCTATACGAGCATTATGCCGATCCTGCAGCTTACACCCATTGCACAGGCAATCAGGAAAAACCGGAAGGCACTGAAAATCCTTGGCGCAAACTTCTGGGTTCAGGCCGGAGAGACTGATGTATCAAGACGGAGAGGGAATCGCGGATTTTATGTTTCTGAGTTGGTGGAGGCATATGACCAGAATGTCGCGGGCGGTTCCGGGGGTCTGTTCGATGTGGTTTTGAGTGCCAACCTGGAACATATTCCGGGTGACGTGATTCGAAACTACGCACTGGAAGGCAAAAGTCCGATTTATCTCGACCGCAGTCGCGTTGAAAAGCTAGGCATACTCCCACTGGAGGCTACCATTTATTCCATGAAGCAATTGGGGCTTGCGGGCGTCATACATCACGACCCCCAAAAATTTTCTCTGGCCATCCGGGCACTTCTCATCGCTCACCAGCGTTTAAACCTCAAACGGGCGCCTGTGTCACCACGGCCATTTCCTAAAAACGCCGGTGATCGGATCTGTCCGGATTCACCTCTTCTTTATTCTTACCACGCTGGAGCGGGTGCGTTACTGGAGGAGAAAAGGTTTAACCCGAAAAATCTTAAAAATATCATGCATGAACTGGTTTGGGAGAACCGTGACATCCGTATTGAGCACCTGAAATTCTTTTCCGGGGCGAAAATCATTCCCGCTCGTAAATGGACCAGGAGCGATGAATGGGATAACGTCCTTGGATATTATGATCCGGAAGATAGCCTACTAAAGATTCATGAGAAAGCGGGTGAAGATCCAGAAATCCTGCGTGACAATCTACTCACGGCGCTGGGTGAGTCGCTGCTCGGGCGGTATATAGAAAGTCGCAACTGGGTAAATGAGCAGGACGGCGCTTCCTGGGGGATGAGGCGCTATGAGATCCGGTTACGCCCCGCGGATGAGCGGGCATGTTTTCTCAACGATGCAGCTTTACGATGGTATCTTAGATTGTCCCGATTGTTGCAAAGCCCGCGCGACCCGAACACGTTTGGAATCACGATTAATGATCAAGAAGGATTTCTGCCCCCGGGATTGCTCTTTGGGCTTTTGTACGCCTGGTATTTGAATAATGCGTATGGCGCGATCATGGAATATGAGATGTCCATCCTCCGGTGGTCACCCAAAAATCTTATCCCCTATCAACTGGAAGAGTACACACGCAAACAGGCCCTTATAAAATTCTTCCGTAATGTGGTATTTTTGCATGATGATGAATGATTCCGTGTTGTCAAAAATTACGTCATTCGGAAACCTTGTGTCAGTAAGTGCATGAGAAGTCCTGAGTAAAAAAGGATGTATGCTCGGTACGGAGTATAAAATGAGAAATATTCGGGTGATCCTCATCAGCGGTCTTTCCGGGTCCGGTAAAACCATGGCTATCAAGGCATTAGAAGATGTTGGTTATTATTGTGTCGATAATCTTCCCATTCTTCTGTTACCGAAATTACTGGAACTCTGTGAAGAATCCGGTGGAAAGATATCCAAGGTGGCGGTGGTGAAGGACATCAGGGAGGAGGCTTCACACCCCATACGCCAAGAGACGCCGGATGCCCTCAACAGAAAAAATTTTACATTGAATATTCAAGAAACTTCAGGGGAGACTGATCTTTCCACGGAATCTCGTGGCGTTATCCATGATCTAAAAAAAGAAGGATATCACATCGAAATTATCTTTTTGGAGTCTTCCGACGCGGTTTTGATAAAGCGGTTTCGTGAGACTCGTCGTCAACATCCTTTGGCAGTGGGCGGTTCTATCAGGGAAGGACTCCAATTGGAGCGAAAGCGGCTCCAATTTTTAAGGGAGATGGCGGATCAGGTAATTGATACATCGACGATGAGTGTTCATCAACTCAAAGAAAAAATACAAAAATATGTCCAGGAGGAGACGACCCCTAACAAGATGACAGTCTCCTTCATTTCTTTTGGATACAGCTTCGGGATACCTTTTGAAGCCGATATCCTGATGGATGTCCGCTTTTTGCCCAATCCGTATTTTATTGAAGAACTTGGAAAATTGAAAGGTGATCACCCAAAAGTAACCGAATATGTCCTGCGATGGGAAGAGACAAAGGAATTTTTGCGGCATTTTGAAAACCTCATTCGATTTCTGATCCCGCTCTATCAAAGGGAGATGAAGACCCATCTTACCATCGCCGTGGGATGTACGGGCGGGAGGCATCGGTCTGTCGTAATCGTCAACCGGTTGGCGGAGTCTTTTCAGCATGAACTAGCAAAGATGGGATTATTTCTATCCGTACAACACCGGGATATGGAGAAGGGATAATCCATCTTGAGATCGATCCGCTGACAGTCCACCAGGAATCGACAGTAGGTTTGTCTATCCGGGGCTGGGCTTTTTACCGGGTCCGGCCTTGGCATCCAAAATGGAGTGAAAAGCAACCTGGCGCCTGGCATCATTTCATACGATCCCGTGCCGGTTTCATGGGTTATGGATTTGCACGACACATCCTGGATAGGCGCCTATTGCATGGGTTGCGCTTGGCGTAAAAGCTGCGCGGATCCAATGAATACGAAATGATCAATGAACGATGAAACCCGGTCTCTCATCGCCTTTGACCCTGCTCTCAGGCCCGATGGAGGCTCGCAGGGTGCATGGAGAAAATGTTTTGCCGAAATTTTTCAAGCTTATGCGCAAAAGACTATTTACCGGCCAAACCCTTGAGTGCCGGAGAATCCATTGACATTTTTTTTCTATATTTCTTATCAAGAGCAATAAAGGCCTCGGCAAATTGGATTAGGTGATCTTTCATCGCCTGCGCAGCACCTTCCGGGTTCCCTTCAAGAACCATCTCCACGATCTGATCATGCTGACCTGTCCCGTGTATGGGGACGTCTCCAGCCTGAAATGTATTTAAAACAATTTCATGTGTGATACGAATCAAAGAATTCACCCATATCTCATAAAAATAGTTGTCACACATTTCCGCCAGGACGAGGTGAACGGCTGTCAGACTTTTCAAGCGATCTTCCAATTTTTCTGCAAATATCTCTTCTTTAAGCGCATCCCTGATGCGCTTGCGGTCTTTTGAATGGATATTTTTCGCTGCAAGTCTCGCCACCTCCGGTTCAAGGTAAAGTCGCGCCTGATTCAGTTCGTGAACAGTCAGTTTATCGGCAATGTAGAAGTCTAAAAAACCGGTCGATAGTCTATCATGGGTAAAATCTTTAACAAAAGCCCCACCAAAGGGACCTTGCTGTATTTCCAGATAACCACTCATTTCAAGACCCCGAATGGCTTCACGGACCATATTTCGACTAACATTGAACCGTTCAGTTAGTTCTCTTTCCGAGGGTATTTTCTCTCCGGACTTTAATTGACCGTTCAAAATGGCTTCCTTTATTTGAAGCATAATTTCCTTTGCCACGGTTAACCTATTTATTTTTTTAAATAATTCCATTGTCTCCCCATCTGCTTCAATCCATTCATTTTTCTAATATAAAAATTATATAAAAAAAGCCTTGACTTCAAGTCTTATTTGGAAGAAGGTAACGCAAACTATGGTACTACCTTCTACCTTAAACCATTTATCCCCAACTAGGCAATATCATAAATTCATATCTCGTGAATGAACTCTTACGGCTTTATCAAAATATTTGGGGATAACCGATTAAAACTCTTAGGAGGCGAATGACATGAAAATGAAGAAAGTAACTATTTTACTGACAATCTTTTTGACCATTCTGATCTTTGGCTTTCTAAATATCGCAATAGCAAATGATCTTATCGTTGTAGCCAGTAAAGCGACGCAAAAGGCATCATTGAATTGGTTTGAATTTCTAGAAATCAAAGAAGTTCCTATCAAGATCATCACACCGGATGCCTTTTTGAAATATAGAAATGAACTTTATATCGTGGTGATGGGCAGTGTGAATGAACCAGGAGGGATTGGTGAGATCGCAAAACAGGCCCTTACGGTTGAAGAATTCCAATCAATCAGTAAGGACGGGACGGGAAAAATGTTCTTTAAGCCCCAGGCATGGAATGTGGGGCAAAAAGTGATTCTGTTCGTTGGACCGAATCAAGCTGCCGTGGATGAGGCCAGAAAGGCCTCCAGGGATAAATGGTTCGATATGCTTCAGGAATGGTTCGAAATCGTAGATATCGAAGGTATGCATACATACTAAAGGAGTCCATCATGAAAAGGTGGATATCTGTAATGATGCCTCTAACCTGTCTTATCTTTCCGGCCTCGTTACTTGCCTTTTCACCGGTACTTCCTCATTGCTCGGCGATCTTTTGACCAAACGACAAATTTGACATACTCGTAAAAAGTCGTCACCCCGGCGAAGGCCGGGGTCCAGAGTCCATGTAACTATCTGAAAAGACTGGATTCCGGCCTTCGC
>JAFGGA010000084.1 GCA_016930835.1 Deltaproteobacteria bacterium | reverse complement strand
TGATAACAAATGCAATTTTTTAATCAGCCAATATAATGGAGCATGAAGACTGAATATTATACAAATATTAATGGGTTACACGAAAAGGATACTTCTGAAAGGCATTCAAATACAATATAATGGGATTTCTATAGAAAATGATGGTAAAGATGTCAAGGAATTTTTTGATGCCGGGTGTTGGATACTGGATGCTAGATGCTGGATACTGGATGCTGCTGACGTGTCATATACATCAAAAATTCCTTATTCCCCTTTGGTCCTAAGATAGGGGAGGGGATGCATCCTATGATATCCCAGCCCAAGTCTTTGCAAAACCCTGCAATTTCTTCAACCACCTTTTCATGAAGTAATGGGTCCCGTACGACCCCGCCTTTTCCAACCAGCCCCTTTCCCACCTCAAACTGGGGCTTGATCAATGCGACGATGAGGGCGTTCGGTAAAAGCACCGTTGTCACGGGGGGAATGATCTGTTTGAGCGAAATAAAGGAGACGTCAATCACCGCGCCATGAAAGGGAACAGGGATATCTTCCTGTGTGAGATACCGCGCGTTTTTCTTTTCAAGGATAACAACCCTTGGGTCTTGTCTTAGTCTCCAGTGGAGTTGACCGTATCCCACATCAACGGTAATCACCTTTCGGGCGCCCCTCTGAAGCAGACAATCGGTAAATCCACCAGTGGAGGCGCCGATGTCCAAGAAGGTCCGGTCCTCTATAGGGATGGAAAAGGCATCCAGCGCGGCCTCTAATTTGAGTCCGCCGCGGCTGACATAGGGAGGGTAGGGTTTTTTGAGTGTGATCCTGGATGTTGACGGGAAAACCTGCCCCGGTTTTTCGGCGGGTATTTTATTGACCTCCACGATGCCTGCCATAATCAGGGCCTTTGCCTTTTCACGGGTTTCGGCTATTCCCTGTTGAACCATGAGGAGATCGAGGCGGGTCTTGTTATCCTTGCTGGCAGAGATCTCTTGCCTCCTTGGCAATGCCGGATAGATTCAGGCCATATTTCTCTTTGAGCATGGAGATGGGGCCGTGTTCGACAAACTGATCCGGGAGCCCGATTCGCCTGATGGGGAGGTGATGGATTCCCATATCCGAAAACATTTCAAGCACGGCGCCACCCAGGCCGCCTTGCCTGATATTTTCTTCAACAATGAGGACCTTGCCCGCATTTTTTGCATGTTCGGCAAGCTCGGCGTCCAGAGGTTTCACGGAACGGCAGTTCACCACTCCCACCTGAAATCCCTCTTTTTCAAGCAGGTTGGCGGCCTCCAAGGCCGGGTAGACCATACTTCCCGCCGCGATGATACAAAGATCCTTCCCCGGCCTTAATAACTCCGATTTTCCGATGGGGATCTTCTCGTATTCAGGTGTCAGTGCGACGCCAACGCCGTTTCCCCGCGGGTAACGTATGGCTATGGGCCCGTTATGGGATAGCGCGGTGAAGAGCATGTGCCGGAGTTCGTTTTCATCCTTGGGGACCATGACGGTCATATTGGGAAGGACCCGAAGATAGGTGATATCAAAATATCCATGATGGGTGGGACCGTCCTCTCCCACAAGTCCACCCCGGTCAATACAAAAGATGACGTGTAGATTGGAGAGACAAACATCATGGATGATCTGATCATAGGCCCTTTGCAGAAAGGTGGAATAAATAGCCACCACGGGTATGAATCCTTCAACCGCCAGCCCGGCCGCATAGGTCACGGCATGTTGTTCCGCGATTCCCACATCCAAGAAACGTTCGGGATAGGCTTCGCTGAACCGGTTGAGGCCGGTACCTTCGGGCATGGCCGCGGTGATGGCAAACAGTCTTTTTTCGTTTTTGGCCAACTCGACCATGGTTTCTCCGAAGATCTGCGTGTAGGTGGGAGTGGTTTTCTTTAAACCTTTGGATGGCGCGGTGCCGGTGGAAACCTCAAAGGCTCCCACGCCATGAAAGTATGCAGGATCTTTTTCCGCCGGGCCGTAGCCTTTTCCTTTTTTGGTCAGGACATGGACCAGGGTGGGTCCTTTGAGGTGGCTCGTGTTTTCCAATGCCTCAATCAAGCGATCCATTCGATGCCCGTTGATGGGGCCGATATAACGGAATTTGAATGCCTCAAAGAGCATACCGGGGGTGAAAAAGGTGATAAACGAGTCCTCGCTTCTTCGAAAAAGATTCAGGATATTTTCTCCCACTCCCGGAACGGACTTCAGGAAATTTTCAAGGTCGCGTTTGAGATTGACAAACCGACGGCCGGTCATCTTTCGGCTCAGGAAGGAGGAAAAGGCCCCCACATTGGGCGCGATGGACATCTCATTATCATTTAAGATCACGATGAGATTCTTCTCCGTATCGCCCGCCTGGTTGAGTCCTTCGTAGGCCAGGCCGGCGGTCATGGAACCGTCACCGATGACGGCGATGACATTGGATTTTTCCCCTTTCAGTTCCTTGGCCGTGGATATTCCCAGGCCAGCGGAAATGGAAGTGCTGCTATGGCCGGTATCAAAGGTGTCAAAAGGGCTTTCGGCCCGTTTGGGAAAACCACTGATCCCTCCATATGTACGGAGGGTATGGAAACGATCTCTCCTACCGGTAAGAATTTTGTGGGCGTAAGCCTGGTGGCCCACGTCCCAGATAACCTTGTCATTGGGCGTATCAAAGACGTAGTGGATGGCGATCGCCAGCTCCACCGCGCCCAAACTGGGGGCCAGGTGCCCTCCGTTTTTAGCCACGGTTTCAATGATTCGCGCCCTGATCTCCTCGGCTAAGATATCTAGCTGTTCAATGGATAATTTTTTTAAATCGGATGGATTGTCGATACGGGTTAAAAGACTTTGGTCTTTCGGGTCATTCATCATTTTCTTCTCTTCATAATGTATGTCGCGATCATTTTTAACGGATCGGCTTTTTGGTCAAAGGGTTCCATACCGGCTAGGGCCTTTTCAACTGTCTTTTTAAGGACATTTTTGGCATTGTCAAGGCCGAAGACGGATGGATAGGTGTTTTTGCCTTTCTTTACATCTCCTCCAATCCCTTTGCCGGTGTTGATAACATCCCCTTCGATATCCAGGATATCATCGGATATCTGGAATGCCAGTCCGATCCTGGCGCCGTAGGTCTGGATGGCCTTGATTTGATCTTCCGTACCGTTGCTCAAGATAGCACCGGAGGTGACGGCCGCAGCGATAAGCGCACCGGTTTTGTGGGCATGGGTAAACTCCACCAAGGATGGGTCGATCTCCCTGCCCTGTGTTTGAATATCCATGGCCTGGCCTCCCACCATGCCCTGGTATCCCGCGGCCTCGGCGATCAGATGAATGACCTGTAAAAGGTTTTCGGGATCAAATGCCTCTATTACATCCGGCCGGGTCATGAGGTGGAAGGCCTCCGTCAAAAGACCATCCCCCGCCAAAATAGCCATGGCCTCACCAAAGACGATGTGACTGGTGGGTTTCCCTCTTCTCAATTGATCATCATCCATGGCAGGCAGGTCATCATGGATCAGGGAATAGGTGTGGATCATCTCAAGGCCGCATGCAACGGGGAGGACCTTTATCCCATCTCCGCCCACGGCCTCGGCCCCAGCCATACATAAAATCGGCCTGAGCCTTTTGCCGCCTGCAAAAAGACTATAGGTCATGGCCTTGACCATGTCCGCCGTTGGACCTTCAGGCTGCGGAAGGTAGGCTTTGAGCGCGTTGTCGATAACGGCCTTTTTTTCCGTGAGATATTTTTTGATATCGGTCATGAGGTCTCTTCCTCCTCTTTGAGTTCAAAGGGTTGATGCACATACTTCCCATCACTCTCCTTGACCAGAAGGGTGACCTTGCGTTGGGCCTCTTCAAGTTTCTCGGAACAAAAGGTCACCAAGTTCATTCCTTCTTCAAAGGATTTCAGGGAGGCCTCGAGCGAGAGGTCTCCGCTTTCCAGGTCCTTGACGATCTCTTCAAGCCGCTTCATGGCGTCTTCAAAATTTTTCTTCACCATCACTCCTCCAACTGTCGGCTGATATCCAGTAATTCGATCGGATCGATCCGGACACCGTTTAAACGTATGCCCCAGTGAAGATGAGGACCGGATGCCCGGCCACTGGATCCCACCAGACCGATAACCTGTCCTTTTTCCACGGTCTCTCCGGATCGGACAAGGATTTTTTCAAGGTGAAAGTACATGCTCAGGATCTCTCCGCCGTGGTCTATGACCACGGATCGACCGCTGAAAAAATGCTCGTCCGTTAGAACGATCTTCCCTCTGTTCATGGCCTTGACAGGGGTTCCGGCTTCTCCTCTTAGATCCACACCGGTGTGGGGGGATCGGGGTTGTTCATTGATGATCCGTCCCTTGCCGAAAGGGCCGACAACGATCCCCGGAACAGGTCTGAGAAAGGCACCATGCCATAACGGTGCCGGTTCAGGCTCTTTCCATAAGGCACTCATGATTTTTTGCTCTTCCAGTACCCGTTTCAGGGTTTCTTCATCCAAGTCGACCGTATGTGGGGGCAGAGTGAGCCTTTGGACCCCATAATCCTTCGCGATGATCTCCATATCGAATCTCGACTGATGACCGGAAGGATTTAATGTGACGGTCACACCCTGACGCCCGGGTTGCTGCTGAAGGTCTGCGGCGAGAAATCCCTGCCATTTCGTTTTTCGATCGTTCGGAACCAAGTGGACCGTCTTGTTCAACCATGTTACCCGGGGATGCTCCCCCTTTTCGGTCAGGATGGCGATCAGGCCGACGCCCCCTTGAAATATCCTTTGTGAAGACAACCGGATATGAGAAGGGATAGGGGATTCGGCCATGCAAATGTTACTAAAAAAGATCGTTATCAGGGTGATGATCAGTTTGGTGTGCCATCTCATGAATGATAAAAATACCTCCTTTTATGATTTGCCTCCGATGATGGTCTTTTCCACCCGACAATCCAGTTCTCCTTCAGCCAAGAGGATATTTACGAACGCCCCCTTATCAATGCTTGCGGCGTGTTTTAGTATTGTCTTATCAGGCAGTGTCCGAGTGATACTATAACCCCTTTTCAAGATTGATAAGGGATTCAGGTCACTTATTCTTTCTCGTTTCAGGGTCAAGTTCATCTGGTCATCCTTTATCCGCCTGCTGATCGTGAGCAAGAGGGATCGTTGTGAAAATCCGAGCTTTTGTCTCCAGGATGATATCATGTTCAGGGGAGCATTGAGAAGCAGGGCACGGTGTTCGGAAAATAAGGCCTTTTTACGGTCATGGGTGCCCTGCCTGATGAGTCGGAGCAGTCGGTGATGGAGATCGTCCAGCCGCAGCCATGAATCCGCCAGTTCTCGCCCGGGATCCCGCAGACTTTTGGATAATAAGGTCAGGCGTTGGTTCATATTCTGGAGGGATGATCGTATACCGGACCATAAATGCCTTTTGAGATCATCCAGATGTTTGGTCAGTACGGCCTTTTCAGATACGATCAGTTCCGCGGCCGCCGATGGGGTTGGGGCCCGAAGGTCCGCAGCCAGATCAGCTATGGTGATATCGATTTCATGGCCGACGGCCGACACCACCGGTATCCGGGAGGCCCGTATGGCCAATGCCAGGGCTTCGTTATTGAAGGCCCACAAATCTTCCATGGAACCTCCTCCACGTGTCAGAACAATGAGATCCACATCCAGTTCCTGATTCGCCACGTTCAATGCATTGACCATCTCGGCCGCGGCTTCATCGCCTTGGACCTTGACCGGTATGATGTTGATTTCAACATTGGTAAACCGCCGGTGAATCACCTTTAAGAAATCACGTATAGCCGCCCCTGTGGGTGAGGTAATCACGGCAACCTTTTGAGGCAAAAATGGTAACGGCCTTTTAACGGCCGGATCAAATACGCCCTGACCGGCAAGTTTTCTTTTCAACTGTTCAAAGGCAAGGGCCAAGGCCCCCACACCTAAAGGTTCCAGATAATCCAAGACGATCTGATATTCACCACGAGGTTGGTATAGGTTTATCCTGCCCTGAGCGATAACGTTCATACCGTCTTCCGGCATGAATTTCAGATACCGGGTTTGAGGGCGGAACATCACTGCACGGATCTGGGCGTGTTGATCTTTTAATACCAGATAATAGTGGCCTGAGGATGGAGAGCGAAAATTTGAGATCTCGGCCTCTACCCACACAAAATCAAAACGCTCTTCCAACAGGTTTTTGATCTCTTCGGTGAGGGCGCTGACCGTATAGATCCTGGGACGTTTATATTCAAATAAGGTGTCGGAATCATTCATGGTTTTTCGTCCAGTGGGTAAAGGATGTTCATCGAGGGTGATCCATCTTTCGGGTCACCATCAATGGTCCCTTATCCGCCAGCTACTCGTTTATAAAACCTTCGGCAGGCCACTGAAGGCTGATGGCTTCCACGTCCTCCGTCACGCCATGGCCCACCGACTACGGAGGATGGAAATTCAGAAACATCACTTGATGCATCCGTACTAATTATGAAATATTGAGAAACAATACTCAAGTTCTTTTCATTTAATTTTTGGTGGATTCGGGCGAAATATAGTGTTTGCATTCATCGTCCCAATATGATATGAGGCAAACGATCTCATAGAGGAATCTTTTATTTGTTCTTGGATCACCACGTATCGATCAACACTGGTCAAATTGGAGGAAGAACGGGGCTGAAGATGAGAAAAAAGATTGCCATGTCAGTATCGGGATTTTTTCTGGTAATATCATTGACATCTGTTGTTTATGCGGCTGGAGTCAATTTGGCCTGGAATGCCCCCACAACGGGCGGTGAGGTAAAAGGGTATAATCTATATTACGGAAACGCCGTTGGAAATTATCCTAACAAGGTTGCCGGGATTGCTGACACCGAGTACATTGTCTCCGGATTGGATGAGGAAAAGGTCTATTATTTTGTTGTAAAGGCCTTTAATGATGCGGGTGAAAGCGGACCTTCCAACGTGATCATCTGGAGAGATTCCGATTCGACGCCGCCGCTTCCGCCGATCGGTATTCAGGTACAGTAAAAAATATTCCATCAAATTGAAGATATCAGATTGAATGTGAAAAGACGGAATCCCTTGTGATTCGGTCTTTTTTTTATTGATCGATGCGTAAGAATGAAACCGTGAAAATCCTCAGCATCGAGGCCATCTCAATGAAGTCATCGTTAAAGATACGACCCTTGCTCATTCCTTCATGGAGAGATACCTCTTGTAATAGGTCATGACTTTCCGCACAAATGTCCTGGTTTCCTGAAAGGGTGGAACACCATAAAAGGTTTCGACCATTTCAGGGCCTGCATTATAGGCTGCAATGGCCAAGGTCTTATTGTTGTCAAATCTTTTCAGTAACTCACCGAGATAACGCGTACCGCCGAAGATATTTTCCTTTGGATTAAACGGATCGGTTACGTTCATATTGCTTGCGGTAAAAGGCATGAGTTGCATAAGGCCTTGGGCGCCTTTCCGGGAAACGGCATCATCTTGATAATCGGATTCGGCCTTGATAACAGCCTTTATCAGAGATGCCTCCACTCCAAATGCTGATGAGGCCTGTTGGATGATCGACTCGTATTTGTTGGTATTTTCCGGCCTGATGCGGGTGAAGTGCCATTTGCCGTCATCCCCTTGAAATCCATACATGTCGGCCCATGAAAGGGCCGTATTTGAAAAATAAAAGGCTATCCCCATGATGATGACATGAAGATTTATGGGCCAGAATCGGCTCTTTATCATCATTGTTCCGCGTTCCGCTTTCCCAAGCTGGTGAGGATCTTGATGATCTCCTCGTTCTGTTCGATCACCTTGTCATATCGTTGAAGCATTTCGTCGTACTTGGAAATAACCAGTTGGTTTTGCTCATACATGAGTTTTAATACCCTTATGGTATAAAATGTTGCCAACGCGGTTTGCTCGAATTTGTAATCCGTCCTTACGGAGCTTGAGTCTGACGGGGGCTTGAGGGCTTCATATCCCTTTGTGAATTGATCCGCCAGGTCATCGATGGGATCACAAAAAGCGGATCGGTCCAGAAATATCATCAGTGAAAAAAAGATAACCATCAAAAGTGTTTTTTTCATGGCATGTGTGCTCCTGAGTCATATGTTTTATTGTTTCGATCCTTGCCCCGGGAGATTCTTCTGTTTTTCGGGTGTATACACGAACTTCCAATCGGAATAGGTCTGTGCTTTCTCAAACTCTTCATAGATGGATGGAAAATTTCCAGATTTCAAAGGTTTTTCCTCGCTTTTACTGAATACTCCTTTAAGCTGTCCTTTGGATGCCATGATGATTCCCCATTGCCCGTCTTCGGACATGGGATCTTCATATAGTTTTCGAAGATGCCTTCTGGGAGCGGAGTAGCGCGGATCTTTTAAAAGATCTTTAAACGAAGATGGATACTGGGCCGTTTTCCCCTGGGGTGTGGCTTTATAATAGGACTCGATCGCTTTATAGATTTGATCCCCTCGAAAAAACAGTTCCGTTTCCCTCTCTCTCTTTATGATGGTGCTCCAATATTTGCTCCCGGTCGTTAGGGTTATCCCGATTACAGCCACAAATATCAGCGCACTGATGTAGGAAAACCCGAATTGTTGATGAAGGGGTACGGCCCGGCTTTGAAGTGGATTACCATTCATTATAAGGCACATTGTTCAACCCGATCAAGTCACTGCCGCTGTGGACATCATACACGCCTCCCATGACACCGCCCTCGGGAGGCGTGATGATCCATGTGGTGGTGGAATGGGTGAATGGATCCTCGGGAATCGCTCGGATGTAACGTTGTTCCACGAGATCCTCCAACATGTCAGGGTATCGCCCATGATCCGCATAATACTGATCAATCACGTCTCTTAATACGAACAGGCTCTGGCGCAGTGAGGCCTCTTTGGCCCGTATGATGGTCTTCTGAAAATTCGGTTGGGCCATGGTCGCCAGGATCCCGATGATCGAGAGGACGACCATAAGCTCAATGAGGGTATACCCATGACTACCATTCTTTATAGGACGTTCCATCAAGAGCAATCTCTTCGCTTTGTGAATAAACATCATAAACATCCTGACCACCCCAGCTGTAGCTATCCGGTTCATCCGCGTAGGATCTCAACCCCCACTCGCCATCTTCGGTAAGGGGGTCTTTCGGGATTCTCCGCAGGAATTTTTGTTTAAAGGGAATGGGACCTTGAAGGTCCACGCCCGTGACCAATATTTCCAGGCTTTCAGGATAGCCGCTCGCCATGGCCTTTTTGGAAATTTTGCCCTCATCCGATAGACGCTTGTATTCATCCAAGGCGTTTCTGATGATACGAAGGTTTCGCCGCAGCTCGATCTCCTTGGATCTCTTATAGGTTATCTGCGTTAAAGGCATAATAGCTGTTGCCAGGATCGCAAGAATCGCCATTGTCACCATGAGTTCAATAAGTGTGACACCCCTGCTTTCTCGAACCAGACGAAACAATCATTACCCCCCTAAGGCCCAGCTTCTGTTCACCACGTGGATGTCATCCCTGAAGCCACGCTTTTGTTTAAGGTCTTCACAAAATTTTTCCGCGGCCTTAAAATCCTCAAACTTCCCGATAAAGACGCGATAATAGATTTGGGTTTCTCCCTCTACGCGGCCGGTAAGGGCGAATGAATCATAGCTCATTTGCTTGAGTTCCTGAACACGTCTATCGGCATCAAGCTTCTCCACAAAGGAATTCACATGAACCGAATACTTGAGGGATGGAGGCCATAAATCGGCCTTTATGTCGGGGCTGCTACCGACGGGTGAAGGGGCGGCCGGCTTTGAGGCCGGCAAGGTGTTGTTGATTGGTTTGGAGGTCTCTGTTCGAGTTAAGGTCGTGTGATCCGGAATCGCTTTTTCCGACTGTATGGATCCTTCAGGTTCCAGGTTCAATGGAGGCTTTATTTCATTGGCGACAACCGATGGCGGTGTCTGGATATCCGGCCCAGTTGAAGCGGGCTCGGACGGGATCGGCCTGTTTTTCGGTATGGGAGGGGAGCCGGGGGCCGGTGCAGGCATGGAACGGGCTTCAGATTCTCCAACCGGTTTATGACTTTGCTTGCTTGGCGCCGTTTCTTCCTGCTCGTAATACCCGAAATACGGTTCCCTGAGATAAAAATTCTGATCTTTGCCGGACCATATCTGGGTCACTTCGGAACTTGGGATTTCCTGCTCTCTGATGATAATCGGGGTAATGGCCATTAGGATATCCGTTTGTGCATCAGTGGTGTCATAATTGGAAAAGAGATACCCCAGGATGGGAACATCCCCCAGTAAGGGAATCTTTCGAATCGTTCGCCGCTCTTCGTCACTGATCAGTCCACCGATGATCACTGATTCGCCGGAGCGAAGGCTCATAACGCTTTCCGCGGTCCGGGTTCGAATGGAGTACTGCGGATCATCGGTCGTCCCAACGTTCTCCCCAATGGAACTTACCTCTAGGGTCAGTTTTAAAGAGATATCATCGTGCAGGTTAATAATGGGCTCCACATTGAGTTTGATACCCACATCCTGATACTGATAATCATAGGTTATGGCACCGGTCGTATCGACCCTACGGTTGGACCGCAGTGGGATCCGTTCCCCGATATGGATCTTTGCTTTTTCCTTGTTTTTTACCCTGATCTGGGGACTCGCGAGGGTTTTGGTATCCCCGTCCCTCTTTAAAAGGTTGATGGTCGCCGATGGGATGGATACGAGTATATTTTCCTTGGAGATTTTGTCCACCACGTTCAGGGAAAATGATCCCATGGCCGGCGCATCCTCCGCGCCGGCATTAAAATAACCGGACGTGGCTTCTCCGATTCCGATGGTCGCGGTGGTGGGGTCTATTTCCAGGCCGATCTGCCTTTCTTTGGACCTGCTGACCTCAAGGATCTCAACGTTAAACATGACCTCCGAGGTGGGCCTGTCATTGGCCTCAATGAGCTTGGCGGCAATCTCGATTTCCCCTTTTGTGCCCCTAATCACCACCGCGTTGGATTCTTCGTTGGCGCTGATTTCTTTGCCTTTAAAAATCTTGGACAATAGGGTAACGGCCTTTTTAACGTCCATATTCGCGAGATAAAAGGTTCGTATTTGAAGGTCATCATACTCCTTGGCCTTTTGGAGCGTATCGGGATAGATGATCATGGTTTTCTCATTGACGAGTTTGCCGGTCAATTTATTGGTCTGCAAAAAGATATCTATGAATTCATCAAATTGGACATCCGTCAGGAAAAAGGTGACCTTTGTTTCCTGAACATCCTTATCAAAGATAAAATTGATCCCGGTTAAGCGTGTTAAGACTTCAAAGACGTTAAGGATGGGCGTGTTCTTGAATTTCAAGGAAATGGGATCCTTGTTTTGTATATTTAACCCATATTTGGGTAGATTTTGCTCTTTTTTTTGAATGAGCGCCAGCGCCTTTCGGGCCTCTGCATTGTCGGGATTGAGGTTTAAGGCCGTTTGAAAGGCCTCCTTGGCCTGCGTATCTTTTTGCGCTTTCAGGAGATTCTCTCCTTTTTTAAGGTGATAATTCGATTCCTTGACGGCCATGGCCTTCTCGATAAGAGATTCCGCCTCAATATTCGTGGCATCGAAGACAATGCTCATCTGAAACTCGGATATGGCCTCGTCCAGTTGATGATTCCTAAGAAAGGCTTCTCCTCTGGCAAGGTGAGCGAGCGAGGCATTCTTTTTCGCCCGAAAGAGGAGGAGTTCGATTTCCTTGTCATTAGGGTTTTTATCATAGGCCTGTTGAAACGCCTGGGCGCTTTTATCCCAATTCCCGGATGCGGCATATTCCCGTCCTTGTGCTACAAAATTATTATGGGTGGCGCAACCAGGCGGGTTGAGCATAACGATCACAAAAAATAACAATGCGCAGGCTTTGTGAATATGGCTGATAAACCTCATCATGAGATCTCCATCTTTTCAGTCCAGTTGACTGATATCGATATGTACATCTTCGTTAATGGTCATGGCTGTTATGGTCAGCTCATCCTGTGTAATATCCTTTATGACATATTTGCCGTCAATCCGATCCCCTTTGCGAACAACCAGTATCTGTTTTCCCCTTTCCAGAAAAAGGGTTATTCCTTCATCGCTTTCCAAGTAACCAAAAGACTTGAAATCGTTTAATTCCTGTTGAACCTGAAGCCTTCTGGCCACTTCCAAGGGAATGGTTTGCTCGGTTTTAACCGGTTGCAGCGCACCCCGTTGTTCGACCCCGTTTGGGGAGACGTTTGATTGGGGTATGGAAAAAAAAATATTTCTTTGAACCTCTCTTGAATACTTCAGATGATTATTGAGAAGATCCATCCTGACATATCCACCCGTCAGAGGAGCCTCGACATCTTTTGGCGGCCTTTCTTTTCCGGTGACACTACGGGCGTTTCCTTGATATGTCAGACTTTCAACCCTTTCTTGTTTGAAAGGATGGGTAAGACGATAAGCCAGGGAGAACGCGAAAATGCATAGTAATATGATTAATATGATTTTTTTTTGGCCCTTTTCCACGGTTATGATTGATCTACTCCCATTCTTACCTGAAAAACATTGACACCTGAAACGCCATCTCTATGGATTCTTCATCTTGGGACGATCTGTTTGTGATAGACAAATTGTCGATACAAAAAAACGTTTTTGATTCCTGTAGATCCGCGAGGAATGCCTTGATCGGCGCGTATTTTCCAACAACAGAGAAATTGGTCGTAAATTTCAATAGGTCATAGAAGTCGATCGACTCAGGATGATACGACATCTTATCCATGGATAAACCATGACGGTGCAGGAGTTGAAACAATTCCGAAACCAATACGGGAAACTCCGTTCTTTGGGAAAGCCGGTTCACGAAGGATTGAATATCCCGCCTTGCTTGCAGAAATCGGACTTGGTCGATATTTTTTTGAGGTGCTTTAACCATTCGTTTGATCAGGTATTCTTCGTGAAGCTCGTCAATCCTCTTCTTTTGATATTTGCCGATCGTCATGTGGAATAAAAGATTGCAGATGACAATGAGACCAAAAACAATCCAAAAAAATTTATTAAATCGAATCGTATTTAAAATTTGGCTGCTTTTCATGATCATAAAAATTTCATTTGGCCCAATACCTGATAAGCGTCCATTCGTGAATGGTCCGATCCGTTTTCGACCCTATCAAGATGGAACTCCGTGAAGCTGTATTCTCGAGAGGTTTTTCCCCCCTTCATGGCCAGGAGAGGACCGCCGAGGATGGACACTGCTTTGCAATATCTGATCCATGTCAAAGAAGCTTTCGATTTCAAAATCGATGGACTGGCTTTCCTCTCCCGTGGTATCTTGATTATTTTTGCTTTGGTTGATGGATAAGTTGATCAAATGGCTGTCTCGAAAGGTTTTAGACTTTTCCAGATTCGCTAAAAACATCCCGATTTCCTTCATGGATCTTGCCTCTCCCCGGAGCTTTGCTTTGCTTGGGTCTTTGGATATTGAAAAGTTGGACAACGTGATCCCGTCGGGTATATCCGTTTCAAGGGAATCCAATAAACCACTCCAAGGAAAGACGTCCTCAATGATCCGCTGGTTCACAAACTGGATTTCATCTTGTAAAGATTTGATCTCCTGTTCCGTTAATTCCTTTTCTTTGCTTGCGGTTATTTTTTGCCTCTTCACACTCATTTGTTCAAGATCATCAACCCGTTTTTCATATTCAAATATCTCATTTTGATACCGGTGACTTATTTGAACCGTGTACCAAGAAAGCAATAAGAGGAGAATAGCGGCACCGATGAGCATAGGATAAGCCAATCGCTTATTTTGGTATTCAAACGTTGCAAGATTAATTTTAATCATTTCCATGACTGTTCAGACCTCCAAGCCAAATGCCCATGGGAAACGGTAACCCCCAATGCCGTTGACTTAAGCTATTTGACCGAAAAGCAAAACGCCTTATCGTCATTCCGGCGAAGGCCGGAATCCATGTGTTTCCAAGTTTTCTGGGCCCCGGCCTTTGCCGGGGTGACGATGTGGAGTGACCAGGTTTCCCTTAAGTCAACAACATTGACGATAAACCCTAACCCGCCAGACTTTGCGCTGCCCCGATGGCCGATGCATAATAGGCGATATCTATCTTTTTACCATGCTCATCAAGTCCGGAATCCGTCATGATGATTTCATTTTCATCGAGAACCGTAAAATCCATATAAGTATATTCTTTTAATTCCTGTTCAAGATCTTGCGACAGACCGACCTGACTCCCAAAAGAGAGCCTTTCAATCTCTTTGTTGGGATAGTCTCTTTTAAAAAGCTCAATGGTCATGTCAATCTCTTGAAGAAAGTGAACAAAAGAAAAGGATCTTCTTTTACCCCTAAAAAAAATAAGCTGGGAATCTTCAAATACAAAAAACGTAAAATATTTTTCAAAAAGGCCTAAAAAAGCCGTGATACCCGATGATCCTAATCGGGAAATATAGAAATTAATCTGGTTGATCCCTGAGGGATGTATAGACTCCGGATTTATTTTCAGTCGTTTAAAATGCATCTCATAATCGGTGATCACATCGCTAAAGGCAATGGCTGTCAGGTAGCTTCTCTCTCCCGTGTCTTTGTGAGTAAATGTGGATGTGCTGACCTTGGCCTTTTCAATGGGAAACGGCAAAGACGATTTTTCTTTCCAACGAATCAGTTGTTCAATCTTGGCCTCTGATTCCTTCAAACCGTTAAAGCGGTGTATGGTTACTTTTATGATCTCGTTGGGCAATGAAAGTCCAATTCGAGACACCCTGGTTTTTGTGGGTTTCAATACTTCCTGGATCGTATCACGGAATAAAATCGGATCCATGATATTTTCTTCCTTATAGGATAATTCCAAAACATCGGATGGCAGCGGTATGCTCTTCCAATAAATCAGACGCCAATTTTTTTTCTCTTTGATCACTTGGACCATCTTTACAAAAGTGCCGTCGATCTCAATGCCCGTAAGTGGTTTTTGGAATTTGAATTTCAATTTCGATCTTTCAACCCGTTTAGATGGCTTTCCCCGTTATGCACGAAGCCTGAAAAATTCTTTCTGGCTGGCGTTCATTCGGGAATACCCAAATCCCCTTGCTCCAGGCCCCTTCCGCGCGGGGAGAGGGTGGGTGGACACTGGCCAACCATTATTCTTCTATAAACGTAACTCTATTCGCCTCCGTGATGGAGGTGTCGCCGGACAACACCAATTCCAATGCGGCATCTCTCAAGAAGATCGTCCCTGTCTCTTTTGCCTTTCTCTTGAGGGCGGAGACGGAACCCTTTTCAACGAATATTTCTTCCATCTCATCGGTCATCTCTATGATCTCGACGATGGCGCGTCTCCCCTTATATCCGGAACCTTTACAAAGGTCGCATCCCAACTCTTTTTCCTGATAAAAATCATGATCCTTGTATTTATCGTAATCAAGTCCTGAACCCCTCAGATAATCGGCTTTTTTATTGGAGGGGATTTTTTCTTTGCAATTGCACAGGACCCGGATGAGTCTCTGGGCAACAATGCAATTCAGCGCCGCGACCAGGTTATAGGGTTCAATCCCCATGTGCAGGAAACGGTTGATGACTTCAAAGGAACTATTGGCGTGAACGGTTGTAAAAACGAGATGTCCGGTCAACGCTGATTGAAGTGCGATTTGGGCCGTTTCTTCATCACGGATCTCCCCGACCATGATCTTGTCCGGATCATGTCTTAAGATGGATCGTAGGCCTTTCGCAAACGTGAGGCCCTTTTTTTCATTGACTTGGATCTGTGTGATGCCCTTTAATTGATACTCCACGGGATCTTCAATGGTAATGATTTTTTCGTGGGGGTTGTTGACTTCCGAAACGGCCGTATAGAGTGTTGTTGTCTTTCCACTACCCGTAGGCCCCGTGACCAGAAACATCCCATAGGGAGCATGGATCATCCTCCTGATCTTGGTCAGTTCCGCTGATGATAAATTCATGCGATCCAGGCTGAGGGAATTTTTTTCGGGCATGAGGGTCTCTCTGTCCAGTATCCGGATGACGGCATCCTCTCCATATATGGTTGGAAGGATGGAGACCCTAAAATCAATATAACGGTCTCTGGCCTTGAGTTTGAATCGGCCGTCCTGGGGAATTCGTTTTTCAGATATATCCAGTTCAGACATGACCTTGATCCTGGAAATAATCGCACTTTGATGTTGGATATCTACCGGTTCAGTTGCCTGATGGAGCATTCCATCGATCCGATATCGTATGATGATGCCTTGCTCGGAAGATTCCAGGTGTATGTCACTGGCCCTTTTGTTGATAGCGTCTAAAATCGTTGAATCCACAAGCCTCACGATGGGGCTTTCTTCCGAGGAAACTTTTTCAAAAGTCAGGGTCTCTATACCCTTGTCGGATTCTTTGACCAGGGGGAGACGCATGTCATCGGACACCGTTTCCAGGACGTTCTGATCGGATTCCATCTTCTTCAGGATTTCTTTGATCTTTCTTTCACTTGCGATGACAATGGAAACAGGCATATCAATCAAGACCTCAAGAGCGTCCACCGCTTTGATAAAATCCATAGGCTCGGACATGGCAATAACCAATGTTTTGCCGTCCCGCTCATAGGGAATAAATTGATATCTTACCATGAGCTCGAAAGGGACTATCTTAAGAAGCTCCGGGTCTTTGATTCCGTCCAACTCCACATAGCTGAAATAATATTGCGCCGCGATAATCATGGCCAATTGTTCTTCATCGATCAACCCTTCGCGGACACAGATGTTGCCTAAGCGTTCTTGTGTAATCTCCTTTTTGGATAGTGCGAACTCCAGCTGTTCCTGGGTCATAAAGCCCATCTTTATGCAGAGTTCCCCGAACTTCAGTTTTTGATAGGTTTCGTATTTCATAAACTGTTTAGGTTTCTTATCTAGTGAATCGTTTCAACAAAATGTTCATGTTTATTCGGCGATTTCTTCTCAACCCAACCCTCCCCCTTCAAGGGGAAGGGAAAAGAGGGGGTGGCCTCTTTACTCTAAAGAGAATAATGAAAGGCAGCATTAGTATCCCACCGTACTTGCCATCTGAAAGATCGGCATATACATGGCGAGCACAATGAAGCCGATCAACAAGCCCATAATGATCATCAATGCGGGCTCTATGGATGAAGTGAGGACCGAGAGCCTCGTATCCACATCCGTCTCATAAAAATCAGCCACATCATCCAGCACCTGTTCAAGCGCGCCGCTGCTTTCCCCCGCCTCAATCATGCCCAAAGCCAATCTAGGGAAGGCCCCTGTCCTGGCAAGGGATTCGGAGAATCCGGTCCCCTTTTCAAGATCGTTGGCCGCCTCCTCCAGTTTCAGGCTCAGGAAGGCATTATCCAGGGTACCCGATGAAATACGGACGGAATCGACCAGAGGCGTTCCGCCGGCAACGACGGTGGAAAGGGTCCGGCTCAGTTTGGCCAGGGCATAATGAACATATATCCCTCCAATATAGGGTACGCCCAGCTTGAATTTATCCAGATACATCTTCCCCGTGCCAGTCTGTTTGGAATAATGATAACCTATATATCCAGCGACGACGAATATCAGGAAAAATATGAAATTGGACTTTATGACATCACTCACATTAACGAGCAATAACGTAAGTCCGGGAAGTTGCGTACCTGCTTCAAAAAATGTCTTTGTAAACGACGGGACGACGTAAATCAGCAAGAAGAGCAAGGCGAAAATGGATACCATTGTCAAGATGACCGGATAGACCGATGCAGCGATGATCTTCTGCCTGATTTCTCCGATTTTTTTCATATAGGCAATATAGCGGTTAATGGCCAGGCTGATATTGCCGCTCCTTTCCCCTGCCTGAAGCGTCGCTACGTAAAGATTGGAAAAAATTTGAGAAAAATTGTTAAACGCTTCGGACAGAGATGCCCCGCTGGAGACATCATCCCGAACATCGGAAAGGACTTCTATCAATTCTTCCCGGGGATCACTTTTTTCAATGATCAAGTTCAACGCGGAAACGATCGGCAAACCCGCCTTGATCAGCACGGCAAATTCCTGATTAAAGACCAGAAGGTCCTTTAGTTTGATACGTTTCTGCCTTTTCCCTTTTTTCAAAAAAGGCCAAAGGCCTTCCGCCCGACTGATATCAAATACAAAATTACCTTCCCGCTCAAGATGTTCCTTAAGTGAGGCCTTGTTTGAACCCATCAGGATTTTTTCAATAATGCGACCCCCTTGGGTACTTATCTTACATCGATATGCAGGCATGGCTTAGAACTTTTTGTGATAACTAGTCTTCTTGTTCTTCATTTTGATGTCAAATTATACAGATATGGTCGATTTTGTCAATGAAATTGAAATAAATTTAAATAATTAATGTTAAATTAGATTTAATTATGCGATATTTTGGGTACTGAAATTAGATCGATACTATATGTTGTGTCTCTTGGCCTTTTTATTGGGATCGCTTGGCATTATCCAGCGGAACATAACCTGCGGCTGAATGAACTATAAAACGCGACGGGAAATTGGATGAAATCCGAGTTGGATCAAAGAGCGCAAAAATTCTGCTTGATTCGGGGCTCCAATTCGACAGTGAATCAATCTATATATTTTAGCTTCGGTAGGGTGCTATAGCAAGAATTGAAATGAAAAAGTTGATTGTAATATATATCCTAAAATCACCTCAGCCATGACCCACCTTGTATGAAACTTCAAGGAATCCATAGATCGTTTTCCTTGCGTATAAGCCTTTTTCGTCATTCCCCGGCTTGACCGGGGAATCCAGTATGTATAATAGCTTCTGGACCCTGGCCACAGTTTATCCCGCACTTGATGCAGGGCCGGGGTGACAACATGGTTTCATTTTCATTCAATCCGGGCTTCTTTTTGCGCCCGGCGGCATTGCTGGATATTTACATTGTTTTGAGGGTGAAATCACGAAAATGGTTTATCGTGGAGGAGTCTTTATCTATATATAGACGTTTTTGTAATTTAAAAATATTGTAAGGTAAGTTTGCAAGATGAGGTTGATATAAGACCATTAACGACTATATCCTGTTACATTTTAGTGCCTTATACATTGCCCCCGCGCGGGGGGCGACGCGCCGTCGATGGTCTTATCGACACCGACGACAAGGTTTCAATCCACGCCCCCGCGCGGGGGGCGACCATCTCCGATTCCATGTATTCCGCCATGTCTTTGTTTCAATCCACGCCCCCGCGCGGGGGGCGACGGATCACGTATGGGCAGGACCATAAGGTGTATGTGTTTCAATCCACGCCCCCGCGCGGGGGGCGACAGCAGATTTTGGTTTTTAGAACAGATAGCGATGTGTTTCAATCCACGCCCCCGCGCGGGGGGCGACGGCTGCCCTCGATCACCCAGCTCCACGCCTGACCGTTTCAATCCACGCCCCCGCGCGGGGGGCGACTTTGATATATTTTCCGCTCTGCGACAGTAAAACGGTTTCAATCCACGCCCCCGCGCGGGGGGCGACCATTAACTTGTGACCCTAATTCGCTATTAGATGGGTTTCAATCCACGCCCCCGCGCGGGGGGCGACACAAACGGGAATACTGCCGTGTGAAGTGGATCCCGTTTCAATCCACGCCCCCGCGCGGGGGGCGACTGTGCCCGGGGTGCGGGAGTGTCTGGAACGAGCTGTTTCAATCCACGCCCCCGCGCGGGGGGCGACCATAGCAGGTGATATTGCCCATGATACGGTTTCCAGTTTCAATCCACGCCCCCGCGCGGGGGGCGACATGAGGACAAAGGGATAAGATTACAAGCAATAAAAGTTTCAATCCACGCCCCCGCGCGGGGGGCGACGTATTTTTACACACAAGATGTTGGTATCATATATTGTTTCAATCCACGCCCCCGCGCGGGGGGCGACATCAATCCCCATACAGGGTTAAGAAGAATCGATGTTTCAATCCACGCCCCCGCG
>JAFGGA010000083.1 GCA_016930835.1 Deltaproteobacteria bacterium | reverse complement strand
TGGAACAGCCTATTGGGCTGCTGTCATTCCGTGACTTGATCACGGAATCCACAATTGGTTTGATTTTTCAAAGAGCTAAACTGTTACGATTTTTTTTATTTCGTACCTACAAAAACCAAGAGCAATGAATAGACGGGATAGGATTTCCCGCTTTTTTTTATGGGCAATCCAACCAAAAATTTTGATCATTTCTGGTATTGTCCCAAAAAATGGTTAAAGTATTGCATTAATTTGAGGCCATTTACCGTCTATGCATTCAAACTGATGTCTCTATCATTCAAAAGGATATAAGCGTATGAGTCCATCCAAGTCAAAGACAAAAATCCTTCGGTTCTTCTGGGGAGCATTTCCATGGTTGATTGTCATCGCCATTGGATTTTTTATTTTTTCTTTATGGGGCCGCATCACAGAGAAAAAGGCCCGGCTGGAAGAAGAGAACAAGGCCGCCATAAGAGAAAGCGCGCCGCCTGTTCGAGTCATCACTTTAACCCTTGAACCCAAGACCTTGGAAGATAAGCTGACGTTACCCGCCATGGTGGTTCCTTATGAAAATTTATGGGTCAAGGCCGAGGTACCGGGACAGGTCGTCAAGGTACTTGTCAAGGAGGGTCAAATGATCGAGGCCGGACAGGTCTTGGTGGAGTTGGATGATCGTGATTATCGGAGTCGGTTGGAGCGAATTGAAGCCAATTATCAACTGGCCTTGTCCGATCGTGACCGTATTTCAGAACTGGTCAAAAAGAAAATCGCCGCGGCCACGGAATTGGATAAAACGGAAGCGCGTCTCAAGGACCTTGCGGCGCAGTTAAAAGAGGCCCAACTCGCGTTGGACCGGACCAGGATCATCTCCCCCATCAGCGGTCGGCTCAACGATCTCACCACAGAGACCGGTGATCGTCTCGGTGTTGATAAACCGGTTGCTCAAATTCTACAATTTGATGATGTCAAGGTGACGGTGGGTGTGCCTGAGAGTGACGTGAGCGCCGTGTTTGACCTGGATGAGGCGGATGTGATTATTGAGGCATTGGATAAGCGGCGGGTGAAGGGGAAGAAGGTCTTTTTATCCCGTCAACCGCGTGATCTGGCGCGGCTCTATGATCTGGAATTGGCGGTTGCCAATCCGGACGGGCGTATCTTGCCGGGGATGTTCGCCAGGGTCGAGCTGGTGAAAAAGGTCTATCAGGATGCCCTGGTCATTCCGCTCTATGCCGTCATTGCCCAAGGGGATGAGAATTTTGTATATGTGGAAGAGGGGAATCAGGCCGTCAAGCGCTCGGTGCAGTTGGGTATCCTGTCTGGATGGCAGATCCAGATTACTTCCGGTCTTCAATCCGGAGAAAAGGTCATTGTCGTGGGTCATCGACTTTTGGATGATGGGCAAGCGGTGGAAACCGTCAAGGATGTCCGAGATCCGGAGGAGATTTTATCATTATGATCGGTATCACGGATATCGCTGTTCGTAAACGAATCAGCGTCATTTTTTTGGCTATCGTCATCATTGTATTTGGGTTGTTTTCCTATCTCTCCCTCCCTCGCGAAGCCTCACCGGATATTACCATTCCTTATATTTTTATCACTACCCGATATCCGGGTGTGGCCCCCGTGGATATTGAAAAATCCATCACGGTCCCTATTGAGAAAAAACTCAAAGGGCTGGAGGCCGTTAAGCAGATTATGTCCTCCAGTACCGAGGGGGTGAGCTCCATCATGATCGAGTTCGTGGCGGGTACGGATATTGATGAGGTCCTCCCGAAGACCAAGGACAAGGTCGATCAAGCCAAACAGGAGCTCCCTTCAGACCTGGAGGATGACCCCGAGGTCATTGAGATCAATATTTCCGAACTACCCATCCTTGTCCTTTCCTTGTCCGGGACCGTCGGGTTGGTCCGGCTGAAAGAGATGGCCGAAGACCTTGAAACAGAGATCGAGGCCATAGCGGGTGTCTTGGATGTGGAGATTACGGGAGGCTTGGAACGAGAGATACGGGTAGAGCCCTATCCGGATAAATTGGCCTATTACGGGCTTTCCATCGTGGGGCTTCAAAAGGTCATTGCCGAGGAAAATCTGAATGTTTCCGGCGGTGGTATACGAATGGGAGACGGCCGCTTTCAGCTCAGGGTCCCGGGAGAATTCCAGACTCCCGATGAGATTTACGGCCTGGTTGTGGGTATCCACCAAGGGAGCCCGGTTTATCTCAAGGATGTCGCGCGGGTGGTGGACGGATTTAAGGATGAAGCCGGGCGGTCACGTCTTAATGGTCGCCCGGCCGTGAACATCCAGATAAAAAAGCGGGCAGGTGAAAATATCCCGCGCATTGCCGAAGAGGTGGATCGGATACTGGAAGAAAAGGCGGCATCCTGGCCAAGCGGCGTAAGGGTGACCAAGCTCATGGACCAGGCAAAGGACATCCATCACATGGTAGCCGATCTCGAAAACAATATTATCACCGGTCTGATTTTGGTTATTGTGGTTTTGTTTTTTGTGATGGGAGTGAGAAACGCGATACTGGTGAGTCTCGCCATTCCCTTTTCCATGTTGCTATCATTCAGCATTCTTCAGGCCTTGGGCATTACCTTGAATATGGTGGTGCTCTTTTCCCTGACTCTTGCCCTGGGTATGTTGGTGGATAATGCCATCGTGATCGTGGAAAATATCTACCGTTACATGGAGCAGGGGGTTCCTCGATTGCAGGCGGCCGTGAAGGCGACCAACGAGGTGGCTCAACCGGTGATTGCCTCTACACTGACCACCGTAGCCGCCTTTTTCCCGCTTTTATTCTGGTCGGGGATCATGGGCGAATTTATGATGTATCTCCCCATTACGATCATCGTGACCCTTTCCTCTTCATTATTTGTAGCCCTTGTGATCAATCCAGCCATGGCCGCTATGTTTATGCGTCTGCCTTTGGGTCGCGTGGCCGCCATCAAGGCCAGTGCCGATGAGATTGAACAGGCCGGTGAGGCGCCCATCACGGTTAAAGGCCCGTTATTAAAACTTTATCAGGGATTACTTGCAAGCGCCCTCAACAACCGGTTAGCGGTCATCGTGATGACGTTCCTGATTGTCGGTGCCATGGCCCTGATGTGGTTTTACCGTGTGGGATTGGTCAGGCCGGTTGAATTTTTTCCGAGTATTGAACCCGGGAGTGTTTATGTGAACCTGGATATGCCTGAAGGGGCTGATCTGGAATATTCAGACCGGATCGCCCGGCAGGTGGAAATGGCCTTGTGCACGGGAAACAATTCCGTCTTGGCATCACCCGATGCCAACCCCGCGGATTGTTATTCACAAAAAGGCAATAAGACCTACACCCTTTTGGACGGTCGGCATGTGATCCGATTAACGGATATGATGAATGTGAAAAATATTTACTCCAGGGTCGTGGCCGTCAAACCAGCGCAATCCGCATTTGAGAACAGTGCGCCCAGCCACCTCGGTATCCAGTTTTATGACCTGGAAGAACGGGTCGAACCGTCTCCCGTCACGGTTGATGAGATCCGAAAGCGTGTGGAAAACATACCCGGTGCCCGTATCACGATCATGGAGCAGGAGCAAGGACCGCCCACCGGCGTGCCCATCAATATCGAGATTTCCGGCGATAATGTGGATGTTCTGGGTCGCATGGCGCATGAGGTCCGAAGGGTATTGGAGAAAATACCATTGGTGCGTGATATCCGGGATGATTATATTACCGGGTCACCGACGGTCAAGGTCCGAATCGACCGGCAGCGGGCCGCCATGTTGGGGCTTTCCACAAATATTGTCGGGTTTGCCCTTAAGGTGGCCTTTAATGGAATCAAGGTATCCACATTCAGGGAATCGGATGAGGATTATGATATCACCGTCCAATTATCGGAAGCCGATCGTCGTAATACGGATATCCTGCGGGAACTTCTACTCCCCACACCCGATGGCCTGGTTCCCTTGAGTACCATCGCCTCCTTTGAGGTGACGGGTGGTCTGGGTCAGATCAACCGTATCAACCATGAACGGGTAGTGACGGTTAAGGCCAATGTGGATGAAAAAAAGGTACCCGGCCCGGTGGTTCGGGCCCAGGCGGAGAAGCTTTTGACCCAATTCCCCATACCACCAGGATATAGTATCCGTTTTACCGGTGAATTGGATATGCAAAAGGAGGCCGAGGATTTTTTGGCAAAATCATTTGCCGTGGCGATATTTCTGATCGTACTGATTCTGGTGACCCAGTTTAATTCCATCTCTCAACCTTTCATTATTATGACGTCGGTTATTTTGTCTTTGGGTGGTGTTTTTTTGGGATTGTACGTCATGCAGTTTCCTTTTGGTGTTGTCATGACCGGGGTTGGGGTGATTTCTTTAGCCGGTGTAGTGGTGAATAATGCCATTGTGCTGATCGATTATGCAAACAAGCTTCGTGAACGGGGCATGCGCACGCGGGATGCGATTATCGCGGCAGGCTGCACGCGTCTGCGGCCCGTATTGCTCACAGCCGTTACCACCATCCTCGGCTTGCTGCCCATGGTCACGGGTGTATCGTATGATTTTCATAAGACGCAGATCGCTTGGAGCAGCGAGTCCACACAGTGGTGGGGTTCCATGGCCAGTGCTGTTATCTTCGGATTGGCCTTGGCCACGGTCTTGACTCTGGTGGTTGTGCCGACATTATACTCCATTGCCCATACAACCGGCAGGACCGCCGAGAAAGGTGTAAAGGCCGTTAAAAAGGCCTATTGGGCACCGTTTTATCGTTTGACCAGGACATCGCCTGAAGAGAAATAGGCTTATGATCCCTTTGATACCTGTTCCGTCGTAAAGGCCAGACGTTTGATGAGGGTATTGGAAAAGACCTTGTAAAAGCGCAGTTGGGTGCCCAGGGACATCTGATCAACAATCGTGGCGTTGATCTTCATTAAGATCGTGTTTTCAAGGGCCTCAATGGTCGCGGTTCTTTTGATCTTGCCGATATAGGCCATCTCACCGAAACAATCTCCTCTTTTTAGAATGGCAATCTGCCTTTCATTTTTCGTGACAAGGACCTTGCCTGCCACGATGATATAAAAACTATCATCCATTTCCCCTTCCGAAATAATGGTTGATTGGGTATCGTATTCATACCATTGGGTGGCCCGCAGAACCTCTGAAAGTTCACTGGGCGTAAAGTCTTGAAAAAAAACGATTCTTCGAAGGGCATTGTGTTTTTCCTCAAACTTGATCTCCTCGTCCGAATATCGAAGGTGATCAAAATAGATGCTCAGATCCGAGGCCAGTTCCAGGCCGGACTGATAGCGCTTGTTACGATCCTTTTCCAATGCCTTTCTGGTGATCTGCTCCAAGGAGGTGGGGAGGTCCGTTCGATGATCTTTGAGAGGCGCCGGATCTACATGAGAGATTTGATAATAGGTGGCCACTTCCGACTCTCCCATGAAGGGTTTGATCCCTGTGAGGAGTTCGTACATCACGACACCCAACGAAAAAATATCCGTTTGTGCGGTCAGGGGTTTGTTTTCAAGCTGTTCAGGCGATATATAATAAACAGACCCAGTCAGGCTTTCACCGTGTGGCAGGTCCATGGCGCCTTCTATGGCGGCAATCCCGAAATCCGAGATTTTGGCAGTACCGTTTTTGGTATACATGATATTACCGGGCTTGATATCTCGATGGATAACGCCGCTTTTATGAGCATAATCAAGGGCCTTGGCGCATTGAAAGATGATTTTGACTACCTTTTCAACGGATAATAAGGATTTTTCTCTGCAGAACTCTTTTAATGTAAGGCCGTCTATATATTCCAAGACCAGATAACAGATCTTATCCTCCACCGCGGCATCGTAAACCGAGACGATATGCGGGTGGGTCAATTTCCCGGCTGCCCGGACCTCATTAAAAAATAATTTATAAAACTGCTGGAACCTCGGGAGGTCTTTTGGAGGGGGTGTGAGAGCGGTTTTAATGGCCACCTGACGATCGATCAATGGGTCGAGGGCTAAATAAACAACTCCCATACCTCCTCGTCCCAATTCGCGGGTGACTTCATATCTTCCGATTTGTTGTGCCATATTTCAATAAAGGGCTCAAGGCGCAAGGCTCAAGGCGCAGGGGAAAGGATGAAACGATTTTTATTTGAATCGCTCCATTTATGAATATGATGTAATCGCCGTTGGGCATATATTGAGTCAACGCTGGCCGGATTTTGCTATTTTTTATAGAAATTATAGTAAAATAAGGGAGTTCTGTCAAATGAAAGGACAAAAAATGCAATATGAAAACTTAAATTTTAGTTTACCCGCATTCATAAATGCCGACGATTCCCTCCCCCTCGACGGGGGAGGGTTAGGGTGGGGGTGGAAGTGTAAGGAATATCAAGGCATCGCTGATTTTAGCCCCCCACTAAATGTCCTCATCTTTTTTCTCATCCAACTCTTTATCCAATTGCTCCGTATACCAATCGATCTGTCTACAGATACCCCGAACGGTACGGACCTCTTTGGCCTTAAGGGGATATTTGGATGCTAATCTACGGATATTCAACATCCAATGCTCCGGATTTTGAGGATTCAAAAACCCGATCTTGGTGAAGACATCTTTGAGGTGTTCATACATCCCTTCCAGTTCAAATGTATTGGCAAGTCGGGGCAAGGGTTTTTCGGAACCCGCCCTACTGGCTCGAAAAAATTCGTAGCAGAAAATCATCACGGCTTGGGCCAGATTGATGGAAGAAAATTGGGCGGTGGGAATGGTGGCTATGGTATGACAGATGCGAAGATGATCATTGGAAAGCCCTTTATCTTCAGGACCGAATAAGACGGCAATCGTATTGTTTTGTGAAATGGGAATGAGATCCTCTGCCAGATGATGGGGATCTGTAAGGGCGGGACGCTGGTTTCCGATGCGGGCCGTTGTCCCCACTATATATTGAAAAGAACCGACCGCGCTGAGCAGGTCATCATGGATTTCCATCTTTTCGAGCACGCAGTTTGAAGAACCCGTGGCCATGATCTTGATCCGTGAAGGATCATGGTTTTTGGGATGAACAAGTATCAGGTGGTTGATGCCCATGTTGTGCATGGCGCGGGCCGCGGCGCCGATATTCTCGGGGATCTGGGGATTCACTAGGACAATGGAGATGTTATCAAGTTTTATGGTTGATGGCATTTTTGATTGCGTGTATCCTTATTTTAAAATAAAGCGCATTCATTTGAGCATACGGTAAAAATTTAGATTATTCAACCAAACCTTATCCTTAACTTTAAAATACTCCGCTCATTTCCCCTCACTTGACGGGAGGGGTTAGGGGAGGGTGCTTCAACAGGCTTTCAATCCCATATTTCATTGAATATCGAATATCGAACAAGGAACTGCAGAATCATGAGGTATTCACTCGAAATTCAATATTCCGTAACAGTTTAGCTCTTTGAAAAATCAAACCAGTTGTGGATTCCGTGATCAAGTCACGGAATGACAGCAGCCCAATAGGTTGTTCCAATTACGTCATTCCGTGACTTGATCACGGAATCCAGCCTTGTATCACGTAATTTTCAAAGAGCTAAACTGTTACAATATTCCTGGTTCGATATTCTGCGGTTTAGAAAAGTATTAATAAAATCAGAACAGGAGATCCATCAAATGAAAGACAAAAATCAATCCCCAGCCAAAGAAGCCTTTTGCCGATTTTGTCATCTTTTATATCAGAATAAACTGGTGAGCGGTGTAGGCGGGAACCTATCCGCCAGAAGCCCCGAAGGGATCCTTTTAACCCCTACCGGTTATTCATTGCGAGATATCCGTGAGGATATGGTTGCTACAGTAGATGAAAAAGGCAGCCTCTTGGACGGCCCCAAGCCCACAAAAGATATGGAGATGCACCTGGGCATCTTACGGGTAAGGGCTGAGGTGAATGTTGTCTGTCATGTACATGGTGCTGATTTGATTGCCGCCTCCTGCATGATGCACCCGGGACCGGATGTCCTCCCTGCCGTCACGCCCGGTTTTGTTTATTATGCCCACCCTTTGACCATGATCCCTTTTATGGTCCCCGGCTCTAATGCATTAACCGACGCCGCGACCGCGCATTTCTCCAAAACATCCAGCCTCGCCCTGCTTATGCAGAACCACGGGCTGGTCACGGTGGGCAAAGATTTTGATGAAGCCCTCAACATCGCTGAAGAGATCGATGAGGCTGTAAAGATATTTATCCACACAAACGGCTCACCCAGCACTATTTCCAGCAAAGAAGTCATGGAAATAAAGAAATTGAGGGACCATACCTAGCGGTTTGGTGCTTAAGAGCAATGTCGGGATTACCGGACGATAGGCAGGTAGGTACTGTATTCTTCCTTAACATAATCGGAAGGGACCGCGAATCCGACACCGGCGATTGGGATATTGTCTTGCATGGCATATTTCAGGCTTACCACCCCGATCAGGTTTCCATCCTGATCGATTAAAGGCCCGCCGCTATTTCCGGGGTTAATGGGGGCGGAAAACTGGATCAACCTGTCCTGCCGGTCTTTTCGGTCCCGGTACCCGGTAAAGACACCATCCGTGACGGTGGCCTGTAGGCCCAGAGAACTGCCCACTGCAAGGACCCTTTCACCTGGTGTTAAGGTCCCGGGATGACGGAGTTTGAGGTAGGGCGTTTTCTGGGATGTAATGACCAGAATCAGGGCGAGATCATGGATTCGACTGGTCGAGATAATACGAATGGGGACACTGTTTTTATTGTCGAGGATGGCCTTAAAATTTTTATCCCCCTCCACAACATGTTTACAGGTTATGGCATAGCCGTTCTCCGATATAAAAAAACCGGTTCCAAGGCTCTTCTCCCCTTGAATGGTAAAAGAGCAAAGGGTCGTATGGGTTACGGGATGGATCGGCAGGGAGGGAGTTTTCGTCTGGGTTGGCGGTTCGGCGGATAATCGATCTTGGACCTCATCTTCCTGAACAGGACCTTTCAGATTCTCCATGGTAGCTGGTTGGCGGTCGGAAAAATGCACTACACCGTTTTCATCCACCCATTTGTAAAGCTTACCCGCCAGTGCGGTAGAATATACAAATAGAAAGGCTATACAAACAATAAAGGGCGTAAGTGTTTGTCTTGGATTTCTCATTATTTCATGCCGCCGGCACGGGGTGGCCGGAGGACTCAGCTCTTACACCCGTTTGAAATGGACTTTTCTTGGGCCTTCGCAATCTTTTCAAAAAGCCTGACCCACCACGATTTTTTCTTTTTGGTCATCATTTTGATATCGATTCATGAAAAGGTAAAGTTGATGGACTCGTAAAAAAGTCGTCACTCCTTGAAGACCGGAGCCCAGGAACCTTGTAACTATCTGAAAAGACTGGATTCCAGCCTTCGATAAAATGAGAAAGACGGCGTTTTCCGACTTTTACGAGGCCATCAATGTTTGTGAACAAGCAAAAAATTTGCCAGAATTATTTATTGCGGCAAAAACCAGAAAAAAGCGAGCAATTTTAAAAATAAAGTGTCAAACCGATCTCAGACCGAAACGTGAGAATCTCTTCCTCTTCATATGCATATCCATCCACATCATACTCCGCCCGATTTAAGATAAAACCGATATTGATGGATGTTTGTGAATTGATGAAGAATTCCCAGCCTATCTCACCAAAAAGGATGATCCCGTCATCTTTTTGTGTCTCGCCTAATTCATATTTTGTCTTAACATCCGAGAGCCCAAATCCTCCGCCATAATATATGCTTGATTTTGCATCTAAAGGGTAATGGTAGGTAAGATAGGGGCACATGGTGTATTCTCTCGTTTTACTGTAGTCGTCAATATTATCCCAGGCGTATGTAAAAGAAAGCCCGAACTCGAGATTATCTATAATAAAATATCCACCCTCTATGTTAATAGAAGTGGTTTCCCTATCAGCGCGATGATCGGCGTTTTTTGTCTCGGAAAAGGCAATGGAAGATCCACGCAGGGAAACGGTCCGCTGGGCTATGTTTTGGGCCGCTGCATTGGAACTGGAAAAAATAATTATGGATATTAGACATAATATCAATAAAATAAATCGTCTCATCGAAATGGTCCTCCTTGATATAAATTGCTAATTTACGAAATCATCTCCTGAATATAAAAAAAGATCACCATAGATGAATAGGCGAGCTTCAATCCGATACTGACCATGTTTCCCCAAAAAATTCCCCAACCTACCCTTAGCGCCTCTTTGCCCTTTCGACCGGATATGATTTCCCCGGTCACCCCACCGATAAAGGCCCCTATAAACATTCCCCACGGCGGAAATACGAAGATCCCTATGATCATGCCGATGATGGAAAGCCACATTCCAGCTTTGGTTGCACCGGATTTTTTAGCGCCGACGGCAGGGAAGATATAATCCAAGACCGAAACCAATATCATCAGCCCGGCCATGACAATCCAGAACACGGCGCTAAAGGGCTCCCATCCTTTGGCAAAAGAAAGGAGGACAAGGGATAAAAAACTCAGAACAGGCCCGGGGATAATGGGCAACACGCAGCCGATGAGTCCGATAATAGCCAGGATCAATCCCAGTATGATCAGTGTGGTTGTTACCATTTTGTAGATAAATTTTTATAATTAAGAGGTCTCAAGATTGATGGTCTCGTAAAAAGTCGTCACCCCGGCGAAGGCCGGGGTCCAGAGCTCCTATAACTATTTGAAAAGACTGGATTCCGGTTTTCACCGGAATGACCAAAACAGGTGTTTTCCGACTTTTTACGAGACTGTCAAGATTACCCGATTCGTATTTTATTACGGAGATATTGTATATTCAATCCCCTTGGGAAAGGCAAGAATAAAGGGCATTCTACTCCTAGACCCTCCCCATTCCAGGACAGTTTTCCCGGCTTCCCGTCGTATCGAAAGGTATGTATCTATTTGAAATCATTCCCGTTCCAGGTTCGCTATAAGCATGGATAGGGCTCTGATTTCGGCTTGACACGCAACGATAAACAATATATACATCCATTCTAAACAGGAAAATCCTTTTCATTTTAACCACAATAGTGCACGAGCGGTCTGTGGTACTCGACATACCGTTTGTATGGAATGGTTACGCCGTGGCATTCGTCGCTTGTCACGGGCTGTGCTTGTGCGTGTTCTCGGTCTCATCGTTTGTCAGATTTTTATCTGCTGGATTAGAGAAAAAAGAATATGGATAACCTGCCCTATCACATGTTAACCGATGTCCTGGAGGTCATCAGCGCAGCCAATGACTCTTTAGATGATCAGATGGTCAGGAAGAAGGCTTTGCAAGCCCTGTTTCGTACCATTTCCGCGGAAGGGGCGGTTTTTTTTCTGCCGGACGGAAATGGGGGATTAACCAATATCATCCTTAAAAATCTGGATAAAGCATATTGTAATTTCTATAAAACCTATTATTATCAATTCGATCCTCTGCGGTTAACCCGTGGCTTGGATAGGCGAAAAGGGTTGGACTTTCTGGAAAAGGCGTTCAGCTACGATTCATTCAAACCCACGGAATACTATAATAACTTCCTCAAACCCCAAAAGATCCATCATAAACTCATCGTCAATATGGTTGCTGAAAAAGAACTTTACGGCAGGATTGTATTGACCCGACCCCGGAAATCCAAACGTTTTACCAAAGATGAGATTCGAACGGCTAAAATTATTTCTCCATACCTGGCACACGCCTTGGCTCACAGCGATCTTCGAAAAGAGATAAGACTGAAAGGAAGTCTCCTCGATTATATTGAAAAACGATCATCGATCGGGATAATCCTGCTGGACGAAGGCCTTAGAATGATCTACCGGAACGAAAAGGCGGAGGAGATATGCGACAAATTGGAGGAAAAGAGTTCCACTTTTGACCCGTCAGACCCAATCGTTTCCCGGTTATTTAAGGACTGCCGGGAAATCAAGGCCGGTTTAAACGGCTGTCCCGCTGGAGGGATGATGGTTCCCAGGAATAGTGTCATCAAGGGCCCCGATCACACTTGTTTTTCGCTCATAACAAAGGCCCTTGACCATGGAACGGGATGGGAAGGTTCGCGGACGTTCATGATCTCCATTCAGGAACAGTCTCGTGGAAATATCAATCCGCAGTATCTCATGAGGACGTTCCATCTGAGTAAAAGGGAAATTGATGTAATTACTCTCCTTTTTTTAGGTCTGAAAAACTCACAGATTGCGGGAAAATTGTTCGTCAGTGAAGTTACCATCAAGAAACATCTTCAGAACATATATGATAAGGTTGGCGTCAGCAATAGAACCTCCCTGATCAACAGAATATTTACCAGTAGCGGCCAAGATGTAATCTGACAAATACCTCTTCTAAAGCTTGTCATCCGAATAATCCATAAGCGTCGAACAGACTTCATCTTTCATATTCGACAGCTTCTCTTATGCCAAGGGCAAATTTTCCTCAAAGGTCTTCATCGGTGTTTCCCCTCAGATCGTTTGTTTTAAGGTGACTGGTGCTCATAAAACTATACTTTCGGATAATAGACGGACCGTATTTGACTTGATAGATATTTTCAACAGATGCGTCGTTTTCATTCATTCGGCGCCTGCGCGGTTAAGGGAATATACTATTGTAAGAAGGATCGGTGGTGCATCTAACTTTTCATGACATAACCGGAATCCCTGCCATATTTTCCGGGTTTCATTCATGACTTGTAAAAACCAAGCAAACAACAACAGGAGGGCATAATGGAAATCAATGCAGCGGTTATTTTTGAACCATCCGGTACTTTCAATATTGAACAGCTTGAATTAAGCGAGCCGAACGATGATGAGGTTCTGGTCCG
>JAFGGA010000082.1 GCA_016930835.1 Deltaproteobacteria bacterium | reverse complement strand
GGTGACGTGCCCAGCCCACTGAACCCGCCTGCTGGCTGCAGCTTTCATCCCCGTTGCTATATGGCCGTTAAGGAGTGTCGAAAGGCTGTGCCTTTGTTGCGGCATATTTCCGCAAACCACCAAGTGGCTTGTATCAGGGTCACAAGCTCGGTATAAATCATTTAACAACGACCCTATGTAAAAAGAATAATCTGTGAGCGCCTTATAAGTGAGCCCTTCGGGCTCTCCGGGATCGATGACTTCTTACCGTATATTTATCCTAATGCCTAGATCTGAAACTTGATCAGAAATGGATTAAAAATATTTTTCCAAATTTGCCAATATTGACATACTCGTAAAAAGTCGTCACCCCGGTCCCGTATCAAGTACGGGGTAGACTGCGGCCGGAGCCCAGAGTCCATGTAACTATCTGAAAAGACTGGATTCCGGCCTTCGCCTGTCTGCGTGCGGGAACGCACAGGCAGGCCGGAATGACAAAAATGCGTAATTTCCGACTTTTTACGAGATCGTCAATATTACTGTCAATCCAATGTGATGGTTCAGATAATTACACATTGACTATTTAGAGACAGGGGTACCTACTTGGATTTAACAAATAAAACTGAACTTAATTTGGAGGAGGTCATTATGTATGATAAGCAGGCTCATGAAAATGTATGTCGTGCGGCTTTAAAGTCAATGGAGATGAGAATGCCCGTTAGACTAGGTGGTAGACCATATGAAACCGATGATCCGTTTATATTTGTAAGTGTTAGATGTAGTGAACCTGTTCTGGAGGCTTTACAATTGCTTTGTCCGTTAAAATGGGATCGACTGGTAGATGTAACGATGGGGATTGGAGCTGGTTTCTCCAATATGGGTGAAGTTTGCGGCGTTGTATCAGGGGCTGTAATAGCTATTGGGTTAGATCTCAGCTCTAGGTACCGAGATACTGTATTGTTAAGGTACCATACTATTAAATTTACTCAAAAGTTCATGCGGGACTGTATAAAGGAATTCGGAGGTGTACGTTGCAGAGATCTCATTGGTAACGATATATCTGGTACTTTAATACCGGGGGATGAGGCTTATGCTTCGCATTTGAAAAACGCTGCACAGGCTAGGGCTGAAGGCAAAGAGTCTGTATGTCTGAAACTTACACGCTGGGCTATCATGTACCCCCTTCCATCTGAACAAGAGGAGCTATATCCTCCCCTACTATGAAAACTACTGGGAATCGTCAATAATAGAAAAATAAATTTTCCATTTTCGCTGGCATAAGGGTCCCCAATCTTCATGATGTTGCTAAACTTGTATTCTGTTGAAAGTAAGCCTACGTTCTGGTGATTATGCACGTCATGATTTATATTCTTCCTTATTTTTGGTGTAACTCGAATTTGTTCCGTTATCATAAAGCCGGCTGAGCTTTGATTTATAAGGTGATTCGATCTCATAAGTCTTAAGGTCGTCAGAGAAATAAATTTTCGGAAATTCTCCCTTGTTCTTATATGATCCTTCGAGAGTTTCCCTATTAGTGAAACCTGCGAGCCCAGAATATCCTTTTGGAGGATATTTAACATCTTGTTCAGGGTGATATATTAGATAAGCATCGGGGAAAGTAGAAGGGGACCTTGACCTTGGGATATAATTTCGCGGAACAGGAGATGCCGCTTGAGAAGATGGAGGCAATGGAGGTGGGATGGTGGCAACTTGCTTACCTCCACGGCCTTTATTACAGAAGATAAACCACCTCCATAATGTTGCCACTGCGAGATTGAAAATTTGTTTTGGAAACCTTCAGAATCCCATTATTGTATCTGGTGCTCGGCCCTTAAAATAAGTTAGAAATTTCTTAGCGAATAAGAACTACCCTTAGAAACCTTTAAACTCCAAGCTTGGCTTATATTTTTGACTACGGACATACTATGGGCAGTCTTTTAGAGGGGTAATATGCGATCAGCATATTGATTTTATAGGAAATTTATTGGAGAAGGAGAGGGTGTCGATCCTGCTGTTCGGCTTGAATAACCTTTATGGATATAGGTATCTGTTTAGAGTGGCGAAAAGCTGGCAAAAAATGCCAGATGGTTTATGCTATTACTCCTCCTTTTTCCCGAATATGAGCCTTATAAACATTTTTGATTAGAACATACCCTGAAAAGTTAGTTACGCTAATCCTCTCGAGAATCCCCGTATCCCTTAACGACCCTTAATCATGATTAAAACGCGCCTCCCCAAGGTCTGGGGGAGGCGCGATCCTCAAACGGCCCCATAATGGCGGTCGCTAAGATTTATCTGACTACTGACAATCTCGTAAAAGGTCGTCGCCCCGGTGAAGGCCGGGGTGACGACTTTTAAGAGATTGTCATTATTATTTATTGGACAAAAAATCATTCATTAATTCATGGCCGGGATCAATGAGAAGGCCGCTTGCCGCGGCGTTGCTTTCAGTAAAGGGGGTTGTTGTAGACTTGGATTCCAGGGTGGATTGGTCGGCCCAGGCAAAGGGGGCGGGTTCACGGGTGTGGGTTTTTTTGATGATGGGGGTGAAATGGTCGCTGACGACCATGACGCGGTAGTCTTCAAATGCTTTTAGGCCGTTCAGAACGGTGCCGACGACCTTTTCGTCGAAACGTTCAATGGCCTGGATCTTTTCCTCGTAATTGCCATTGTGACCGGCCTCATCCGGGGCTTCCACGTGGACAAACACAATGTCCAGTTCCTTTAGGCCTTTCAGGGCCTCCAGGGCCTTCCCCTGGTAGTTGGTGTTGAGATAACCGGTGGCGCCTTCTACATAGATGGGTTTAAACCCGATATAGGTGCCGATGCCCTTGATCAGGTCCACCGCTGAGATCACGCCGCCTGCCAACCCGAAACGGTCCCGAAACAACGGCATCTCAGGGGCCTTGCCCTGCCCCCACAACCATATGGAATTGGCCTCAAGCAGACCCGCCCGTCGTCTCTCCAAATTTACCGGATGCGTTTTTAAAATGTCCCACGACGCCTTGATAAGTTCGGGCACGGGATTATCGGACGTGTCGACAAGATAAGAGGCCATGTCTTGATCCAGGACATCATGGGGTGGGATGGTATAGGCCTTTTCAGGGCCGTTTTCCCACACCAGCAGATGCCGATAGGCCACGCCGGGATAGATGGAGAGTCCCGGTTTTTCCAACCCCTGTTTCAGTGTCTCTACAATCCGGCCAGCCTCCTGGGTGGAGATATCCCCGGAACTATGGCTGATCATGATGAACCGCCCATTGGATCGCCTATCCAATGTCACCAGGTTCATCCGAAATGCCACGTCATCGGGCTTGAGCGATACACCCATGCTGGCCGCCTCAAGAGGGGAACGGCCGGTAAGATATTTCACGGGGTCGTAACCCAATAAAGCGAGATTAGCTGTATCGCTGCCGGGTTCCATACCATCCGGTATGGTCCGGACCAGACCGATACGGCAAGAGGCGATACGATCCATGTAGGGGGTATGAGCGGCTTCAAGCGGTGTTTTACCCCCCAGCTCGTCGATAGGATAATCGGCCATGCCGTCGCCCACGAGGATGATGTATTTTTTATTCATTTTTATTCAACCGATATATAAAAGTTAGGTTTCTGCTGGAGCCATGAGGAATATTGAGGTGATGGGAAGTTGGAGTGTTGGAGTAATGGGAAAAGCAGAGCAACACCAGCACCGCCTGAATTGAGAATCATCTATTTTCTATTCTCGTAAAAAGATCCATCTACGTCGATTCCCCGCCTTCCACCCTAATCACCATGGTCTTATCGGTCAGTACGTCGAGTTGATTCAATTGGGTGAGGGCCTTATTGACATGGCTCCCCTTTGCTTCATGGGTCAGCATCACAATAGGGACCGATCCGAGGAGCTTCCTGCCTTTTTGGATTACTGAAGCGATACTAATGCCTTGTTCACCCAATATGCCTGATATCTTGGAGAGGACTCCGGGTTTATCCACGGCTGAAAAACGGAAATAATAGGCCGTGTTCACCTCATCGATGGGTTGAATCGTAACGGCCGGTTCCGGTGATCGCACATGGGCCAAAGGCGGAATCAAGGTATTGACCCCTTGGCGTATCTGCCTGGCGATGGCGATCATATCGGATACCACAGCGCTGCCGGTAGCTTTCCTTCCCGCACCAAGACCGTAATAAAGGGTCGGTCCCGAAAAATCACCTTCCATATAGATGGCGTTATAGGCCTCATTCACATTGGCCATGATATGATCTGTGGGGACCATGGCCGGATGAACCCTGGCCTCTACCCGGTCACCCAAATCCCTTGATAAGGCCAACAACTTGATACAGTATCCGAATTCACCGGCAAAAGCAATGTCCTCCGGGATGAGTTGATCGATGCCTTGCCTGTAGATATCCCCGAAGGGAACGGGATGTCCGAAGGCAATGGAAATCAGGATCGCGAGTTTATGGGCAGCATCCGTCCCATCCACATCCAGGGTTGGGGGATCTTCCGCATAACCCAGGTCAATGGCCTCTTGAACGGCGATATCATAGGCTAGGCCTTTCTGGGTCATTCGGGTCAGAATATAATTTGATGTGCCGTTCAAGATGCCCATAATGGACTGAATGCGGTTTGCGGAGAGTCCTTCCCGTAGAGCGCGCAACACCGGTATGCCGCCTCCCACGCTGGCCTCAAACCCGAGGCTGACCTGGTATGCCTCGGCCGCTTGATACAGTTCATTTCCGTGTTCCGCCAGAAGGGCCTTATTGGCGGTCACCACGTGCTTCTTGTTTTGGATGGCCGCCAGGATATAAGCTTTTGCCTTATCCGTGCCGCCCATGAGTTCGGCCACGATATGGATATCCGGATCGTTAATCACCTTCATGGCATCCGTGGTGAGTAAATCTTTATCCAACGAAATTCCTCGATCCGTTTGGATGTCCAGATCGGCTATTCGCCTGATGATCACATCCGCTCCGACACGGTTGCGGATAATGTCCTTGTTGTTCAACAGGATCTCAACCGCACCGGCCCCTACGGTCCCGAAACCAATGATGCCGATATTTATTGGTTGCATAGCGACTTCTCTTCATGTCTAGGAGGTCGTTTTAATAAGACATTCATTCTTGTGGGACTGGCACCCCCACCCTTACCGTTCGGCTGAGCTCACGCCAAAGTCCTTCCCCGTAAATGGGGAGGGAGAAAAAGGATGTTGAACGCCTTGCGCCTTTTTCATAGCACCTGCTTGATACCCTTTATGGCCTGCCGGGTGCGGTGAGGGTTCTCCACTAAGGCAAACCGGACGTAGTCATCCCCATATTCGCCGAAACCCATGCCGGGTGAGACCGCCACCTTTGCCTTTCTGATCAACATCTTTGAAAATTCCACGGAACCCATTTTACGATATTGCTCCGGGATCTTGGCCCAGACAAACATGGTGGCCTTGGGCTTTTCGATCTCCCAACCGATGCGACCGAGCCCATCCACAAGGGTGTCACGTCTCTTTCGATAAACCTCCGCAATCTCCTCAACACAATCATACGGTCCGTTAAGGGCGATGATGGAGGCGATCTGGATGGGTTGGAACATGCCGTAATCCAAATAGCTTTTGATTCTCTTGAGGGCCGCGATCATTTCCCGGTTCCCCACACAGAAACCCACCCTCCACCCGGCCATGGAGTAGCTCTTTGAAAGGCTGAAAAATTCCACGCCGATCTCCTTGGCCCCGGGGATCTGGAGAAAACTTGGGGGCTCATAACCGTCGAACACGATATCCGCATAGGCAAAATCATGGATGACCATCATCTTATGTTCCCGGCAAAACGCGACGATCTTTTCAAAAAACTCCCGATCCACCACCGCCGTGGTGGGGTTATGCGGATATGAGATAATCAGCATCTTGGGTGTGGGCCATGTTTGTTTAGTCGCGGTCAATAGGTCTTCAAAAAAATCCCGGTCCGGTCCGATGGGGATGCTTCGCAGGTCTCCCCCAGCGATGATCACCGAATACGGATGAATGGGATAAGTCGGGTTGGGTGAGAACACCACATCTCCCGGGCTGATCGTTGCCAGGACCAGGTGGGACAGTCCTTCCTTGGCGCCCATGGTGGCAATGGCCTCTTCATCCGGATCGATATCCACATTAAAACGCCTTTTATACCATTTCGATATGGCCAGCCGCAATTTGGGAATACCGGCGGAGGCCGAGTATCGGTGGTTTTTCCCTTTTCCGGCGGCCTCAAGCAGCTTCTTAACAATATGTTTAGGGGTGGCGAGATCAGGATTTCCCATTCCCAGATCGATAATATCCTCCCCCTTGTGCCGAAGGTCCATCTTCAGTTTATCAACCGTGGCGAAGACGTAAGGAGGTAACCGGTTCATTCTTCGAAATTCGTACGTCATATTGAATCCTCCCTAAAAAAATAATATCCATTAACCGTCTATAATGGCAAAGTTTTTAACCATTCTTTCGAGATTACCTGATTGTAGCCGGTTATCTCATGATGCCAGATATTGGTCACTGGATACTGGATAAAAAATGAGGCCTCTCGCTTCATCCGGCATCCAACATCAAGAATCCGGCCTCGTATCTCGTGGACCAAGAATTGTTCTACGCCCCTACTCGGCGGGTTGAGGCGGGGCTTTACTGAGCAAAAGCGAGTCTAACGCATAATTGGAAAAAAAGCAAAAGGGTTTATTTCCTCCCCCTGTTGATAGGGAGAAGGGGTCCAGGATTCCCCGCTGAAAAGCAGTGGGATCTTTGACCAGGATTCGACGATTCAGGCATCGAGTGCGGCTGCTCTCCGGTTACATCTATCTTTTCGAGGCTATAAAGTATAGAGGTACAGGGTATCAGTTAGGACTCATGACCGGAGGCACCCTCCCCCAGCGCCTCCCGTCGAGGGAGGGGAATCTTCTATTTGATTCCTCAACCTCTTCTTAGGATTCAGATGGGCACTTGAACTCAACGACACCGGTCCTGAATCTTGCCCTTTGCGGCGTTCGCCATGCGCTTTTAAAAATGCCCCCCAACGAGGAGAAGATCCGAAACCAGCGCAACCAACCCCCAGATGGCATCCACCGTGAGATGGTGCTCAATGGAATGATCAAAAAGGACTGAGAGACGCGCTTGAAATTCCACATCTCCTTCCCACAGCAAATAATATAGAGGAATCTTCGGAAAGGCCTCAAACCTATAGGCGGCATCGGCCATATCCAGTGCTTCACCCCCGAGATTTTCCGCTGCCTTTTTAAAGCCTTTTATATCAAAACCGTATCGTTCAACCAGCGGTTGCGTTTTCAGCTCATGGGGACCTTTGAAAAAATGACCGGCCTTGAGTTCATGGGGGCCCGCCATTCGCCCGCTCATCCCTTGCGGGCCGGCATGGAGAAGATAAACCAGACATACCAATTCCAGAAGGGGATTATGGAATATCTCCCAACCGCCGTGTTTCTGGTGATATAGGCAATACTCTTTTAGATCCACACGGATATACTCCTTTAAAAAAGGCAGCAAAAAAAATCCCAAGGAATCGTGGACAACCAGGGCATTTTGACAAATAATCTTCTGATCCCTTCTCAGCAAGCCTTCCCAATGCTCAATAGGGACATCCACTTCATCCCCGGATGGATTTTTAAGCGACGGGGTCTCCGTCCTTCGTCTTGCCTGCATGTTTAAAAATCCCCGGCTGAAGGGATAAGGGCCGTTCTTAAAGCGATCACAAGGAAAGGAGTTACAATCCCTAGGGCAATAGTCGATCGCTTTGTCCATGGAACACGCTAAGATCGGACAGGGGGCGCCCAATATCCTTTGTTGCGCAGCCGCCTTTTTTTTTCCGTCCACACTTCTGCCTGAACCGCATGTCGAGCAAATGCCCAAAAGGTTCAGGCGACAAACATCGCAGTTGATTCCACAGGCTCCGGTTGGCATGATAAAATCCTTGATCCTAAAGATCCCCATCCAAAGGACAGGGCCTTGACTTAATCCCCCGTAGGGAGGCCGCAACTCAAACTCAGTTCAAACGTCATTCCGGCGAAAACCGGAACCCAGCGGTTTGAAACCACCCGTAATCCTGGGTCCCGGATCAGGTTCGGCACGACAGCTTCAACTTGAATTTAAAATAACTCGTATTGTCGGCCTTCGGCCGGGCCCATTCGGGACTGGCATAGCCTGTCCTACATAACCACGCCCATGAGGCGTGGGCTTCTATATCGAGCGAAAAGCTACTTTTTTGGTATCATTTTAGATTTTTAAAACTTGGGGCGAACCTATGGATTCCGCGATCAAGTCGCGGAATGACCAGCCTAGTTTTTGATTATGCGACTGTAAATGATCATCTCTGGTTTTTGCACGTTCACTCCGCGACTTGATCGCGGAATCCAATCTTTTGGATTTAGAAAAACCTAAATTGTTACCTTTTCTGAAATTAGCAAAAGAGTTAGGTTGAGGGGGAAAGGTTGATGTATAAGGCGATTGAGCGAATGCATTGAGCACCCTCCCCTGGCCCCTCCCGTCAAGGGAGGGGTATTCTTGAGTTATTTCTAAGATTCTACTTGGATATCCATCCAGCATCTTCCATCAACAGCACCGGAGTTGGGGTGAAACCCTGTTCTGACACTGCTTCCAATGCGGGGAGAGGGGAAGCGTGAAGGGAAATTTCATATGCAGAAAAATCTGCTGCGTTCACATGAATGACTCGGGGTTCGCTTATGCCGCCTTTGAAACCTTTACGGCGCAGACCTTATATTCCGGAATGTTGGCCACGGGATCCAAGGCCGCATTGGTTAGGACATTGGCCGCGCCCTCAGCATAGTGGAAAGGGATAAAGACCGTTCCCGCTACGGCCTGTTCGGATATCCGGGCCTCCGCCTCGATTTCACCCCTTCGTGAAGCGATTTTCAATCGGCTGCCGTTACTGATTTTATAGGTCTCGGCATCCTCCCTTGATATCTCCACAAAGCTATTGGGGGCTAATTCATTCAACCCGTGTGTTTTCATGGTCATGGTGCCGGTATGGTAATGATAAAGAATACGACCGGTGGTGAGATATAATGGGTATTCATTGTTGGTCATCTCAGCGGGCGGGATATAATCAATGGCATGAAAGACCCCCAAACCGCATGAAAATTGATCCACATGCAGACACGGCGTACCGGGATGATCCGTTGACGGGCACGGCCAATGAATCCCTTCATACTCCAGACGGCCGTAGTTGATTCCACAATAAGATGGGGTTACGGCGGCTATCTCCGCCATGATGGCCTCCGCGTCGCTATAGCTCATGGGATATCCCATGCGGCCCGCCAGATTGACGATAATCTCCCAGTCCTCCCTCGCGCTCCCAGGGGGGTCTATGGCCTTACGAACCCGCTGGACCTTTCTTTCCGTGTTCACAAAAGTTCCGTTTTTTTCGGCAAAAGACGCGGTGGGTAGCACCACGTCGGCCAACCGAGCGGTCTCGGTCATGAATATGTCCTGGACAACAAGGAAGTCCAAGTTTTCCAGGCTTTTTTGGGCGTGGTTCAGGTTGGGATCCGACAGCATGGGATTTTCACCGATGATATAGAGGGCCTTCAGATCACCGGCATTTGCCTTTTCCATCATTAAAGTGGCGGTGAGCCCCGGCTTTGCAGGGAGCCTCTCCACCCCCCATGCCTTTTCCATCCGTTCCCGGATAACAAGGTCATCCACTCTCTGGTATCCCGTGAAGACATTGGGCAATCCGCCCATATCACAGGCCCCTTGAACATTATTTTGGCCGCGTAGGGGATTCACGCCGCCTCCCTCTATGCCCACATTTCCGCAAAGCATGGCCAGGTTGGCAAGGGACTTGACATTGTCGGTACCGCTGATATGTTGGGTGATGCCCATGGCATAAAGGATCGAAGCCGCGGGTGCGTGGGCGAAGATGCGCGCAGCTTCAATCAGCTGTTTCTTGGGAATCCCTGAAATACCTTCAACATATTCGGGGGTATATTTTTGGACCGTTTTTTTCAGTTCATCCAGCCCCACGGTCCTGGTGTTTACATATTCCTCGTCATACAGTTTCTCTTTCACGATGACGTGCATCATGCCGTTTATCCAGGCCACATCCGTTCCCACGTTCTGTCTGAGCCAGAGTGTCGCGAACCGGGTGATGGGGATCTTGCGAGGGTCCACCACGATCAATTTGGCGCCCTTGAAGCTTACGGCCCGTTTGACATAAGAAGACAGCACGGGGTGATTTTCCGTTGTGTTGGAGCCGGTAATCAGAATGACATCCGCCTTCTCAATATCGCTTATGGGATTGGTCATGGACCCACTTCCAAAGGCCGCGGCCAGACCGGCCACGGTGGAAGAGTGTCAGAGCCGGGCGCAGTGATCCACATTGTTGGTCCCGATAACGGCCCTGGTGAATTTTTGGGCCAGGTAGTTTTCTTCATTGGTGATACGGGCGCTGCACAACACGAAAATGGAATCCGGACCGCTCTCTTTTTTGATGCGGGATAATCGTTCCGTGACAAGACTCAGGGCCTCATCCCATGAGGCCTCCCTGAATGCCCCGTTTTCCTTGATCAACGGCTTCTGGAGCCTTTCAGGGCTGTTCACAAAGTCATAACCGAACCGGCCCTTAACACACAAGCTTCCGTGATTGGGGCCTGTATTTTCAACTCCCGTTACCTTGACGACCTTATTCTCCTTCACATGGAGATAAAGCTGGCAACCCACACCGCAATAGGAGCAGGTAGTATGCACCTTTTTTATGTCCACATCCAGCCCGGGAGAGTGCATTTCATCTTTCGTAATGAGTGCGCCCACCGGGCAGGCCTGAACGCATTCACCGCAAAACACACAGTCTGAATCCTTAAGGGCCCGATCCCCTTTGGTCACAATCTTGGCTTCCGACCCCCTATAGCCGAAACTGATGGCATTGTTGACCTGGACCTCATTGCACGCCTGTACGCACCGTCCACAAAGGATGCATCGAGAGAGATCCCGAACAATAAATGGATTGACGGTTTCAATAGGATGTTGGTTTTCCGCGGGAGGGAAGCGATTCATCTTTACCCGATAGCGCACCGCGAGATCTTGAAGCCTGCAATCACCATAGGCGGGGCATAGGGTCTTATGCTCTTTCGCATCCATGGCCTTCAATTGAAAATCTGTCCAGGAGTCCATATCCAACCCTTGTACAAGGCAATTGTGGTTTCCAGATGAGAGTAAAAGTTCCAGATTAAATCGTCTGGCTTCGATCACACGTGGGGAATCCGTCTTAATGACCATATTGGAAGCGGCCGGTGTTGAACACGCGGTGACCAACGCCCTGGCTCCTTTGACCTCGACCAAACATATGCGGCACGCCCCTGTGGGAGACGCCCCTTTCAAATAACAAAGGGTTGGTATCCGTATCCCGTTCTTTTCGGCGACTTGAAGAATGGTTTCCCCGGGTTCAAATGTGTACTCATTGTCGTTGATGATCAGCCTGTCTTCAGCCATTTTTTCTCCTTGTGTGTATGACATCCTGTTGGATAAATGTTTGATGATGGATTCTTCTCCCGATTCGTGGCAGGGAAAGAGGAAAAAGATTCCAGGTTTAAGGGTTCAAGTGTATGGCTGTTTCACTCGGAACCTTTCAATCGGCTTTCAGCAAAATACGTGTTGTTAAAGGCTTTGGCTGACTGCTGATCGCTGAAAGCGTGAATCCATAAACCGGTAGTTTATGGATAAATACTATTTGAACAACGCAAGAAAAGACTTTTTAATATTGCCTATTACCTGTTCATTCTTGAGAATCTTTTCCAGTTCCCCCGGGTCCAAATGGATCGCCCCACAACCCTCATTGACACAAATGTCGATCTTTATATCACCCCTGTCGATCTCCACCAGACTGGGGGTCCCGCAACGAAAACAATGATTCATATGTTCTTCGCGATATTTTTTGCTTGCCTCTTGGGCGGCCTTTTCTCTCAACCTTTTAATGAGTTTTTCATCTTCATCTTTGAAGTATAGTTCCCCGCGGTCAACTTCCGATTGAATACAAACGGTTAATATATCTTTAGCCATCTCTTATTCTCCTTTTATATGAATAATTAGATACATTTTTAACATTCAAATATGTGGTCGGTCAAGCCGGATTCAGTTCTGAATTCAACCCTCCAACGAAAACTTGACAGCTCTGGATAATAGGCTTAATTTGGCAAAAATTCAATTTTTCGTATCATTTTCGATTTTCGAAAAACTTGGCGCGAACCTATGGATTCCGCGATCAAGTCGCGGAATGACTGTGCAAAAACCAGGGGTAGTCATTTACAGTCGCGCAACCAAAAACTAGGCTGGCCATTCCGCGACTTGATCGAGGAATCCAATCGCTTGGATTTAGAAGAACCTAAATTGTTACAATTTTTCAATGTCAAATAAACACTCATTAGTTCTCTTTTAAACTAATGTTTTTCGATTCGTGTCATCAACCTTCAGCAGTCGGCCAAGGCCTATCAAAAATAGGTTGCTGATGGCTGACTGTTGACCGCTGAGCGCTCCATCCTGAAACCATGGATTTTCGGATGGACGCCAATCAGGAGGTCTCTTTTGATAAAAGAGCAAGGTATTATTCAAGAAATTAGACGCCGTAAGGCCATTGTTCGCATACAACAGACATCCGCTTGCGCCCATTGTAGCTCTAAAGATTCATGCGATGTATCCAATAGGGAAATGCTGGTTGAAATTTCCAATGATCTTCAAGCCAAAGAAGGGGATTGCGTCGAAATCAGTATGCCCGAGGGTACGGTCTTAAAGCTTTCATTTCTTGTGTATATCATACCCGTTATGGCCTTGATCATCGGGGCTTTCACGGGAGCTGCCCTTGCGCAACCACTTCATATCGATTCAGCATTGGCTTCCGTATTGGGGAGCGGCCTCTTTATGGGCGTTTCCTTTGTGGCGTTAAAAAGATTCAATAAAAAAGCGGAATCAAGCGGAAAATATTACCCCCGAATGATCAGAATACTCAATAATGCCCATCCAATAAATTAATTCCCTTCTTGTATGGCCCTGCGATAGCAAATCAGCCCACATTGCAGGCATCTTTTTGCCTCTTGCACGGCTTGTTCTTCCGAGTAACCGATAGCGATCTCCAGGTCTGGATTATTCATCCGTTCATCGAACGGCGTTTCAGGCATCTTGTGGCGGGGAACCCTGGGAACAGGCTCGAGTTCTTTAACGGTCAAGACTTGTGTGGATTTCCGTACCATATTTTCAGGGGCACTCAGGGCTTCGCCTGAAAAAAATCTCTGGAGAGATGCCGCGGCCCTTCGGCCGGCGCCTATGGCCTCCACAACGGCCTTATAATCACTGATCTCTTCACCCGGGCGGAAGATACCCGCATCCTGTTCCGCGAAAGGACTCGGATAAGGAAAGAGGGTCTCCCATGTGACGGGACTTGACGCATCCCCTTCTTCATCCGTGGGCACATAAATAAATTCTGGAACCCGTCCCGCGCCCAGAAGCAAGGTATTGACCTGAAGGACCTCTCCATTATCAGAATCGGCATCAACGGGTACAATCTCAACATGAGTCAGTTGATTGGTGTTTCCGATCAACTTGGTCAAGGCACTCTGAAAGAAAAATTGGACCCCCTCCTTTTCAGCGTCCAATAATTCTTCCTCTGAAAAAAGCGCGTGATCTCTTGGCGAACGATATATGATGCTCACATTCTCCGCACCATCTTGAATCAAGGTCTTGGCCACATCCAGGGCCGTACGCCCGCCACCCACGATGGTAACGTTTTTACCTACCATTGGGGCCTTGCCTGCCCGTTGTTTAAGAACATAATCCACCAGGAGTTTCACGCCCGGGAGTATCTCCCCGCGGCCATTGGGCCCCATCCTCTCGGCGGTTTGCGTATCCCAGCCGCCAATGGCGATCAAAACAGCGGAAAAGCCGTCTTTTAACAAGGATTCGACGGTCATGTCCCTGCCGAGGGTCTGGTGGGTCACGGCGCTTACCCCGGCGTCCAATATGCCGTTGATCTCCCATTCCAAGACATCGCGGGGCAGCCGATTCGCGGGCAATCCGGCATGAAGAAGACCACCCAGTCTTCCCGTGGATTCATATACCACTGTATCATGACCGAGGCGGTTGAGCAGATAAGCAGCCGTCAGTCCTTCAGCACCCCCACCGATAACGGCCACCCGCTTTCCGG
>JAFGGA010000081.1 GCA_016930835.1 Deltaproteobacteria bacterium | reverse complement strand
TAGGGCAAGATTGGTTTCAGGAGCGCTGGTCATGGTCCCGATTTTACAATCCCAGTATTTCTCTATACCCGCGGCAATAATCAGAGGATCATATTTCTTATTGAAATAAAAACATAATTCGTTGAAATGATTTTTTGCATTTGAATTGAGAAACCGAATTTCAATAAGCTTTTGCAATGCCTCATCAAGACCCGCTTTTAGCCCTGTTTGCAGCATTGCCTTGACAGACATACGAAGGGCCGTTTCTAGGAACTCGGTAGGGATATAAAGAACTGAATCAAGATCGAAATTGATACATTCTATTTTTCTTTTCATGAGCACTAATTCTATGAAAGGTCTTGAATTTTCGTTTTTTTGCGACCAAGCGCCTTTTTATTGGAAATTAATTGCCGCCCAACGATTTTGTCCACTACATAGATCATATTGCCGCCTTTTTCTGCATATTTCTGTCCGTAGGAAATGGGGATATTCGGGGTCAGGTCTCCAAGCAAGGACTCGGCTACTGGTTCGATCTTTCGTCTGCCGCTGGCAAGCAGTAGCACGGTCCTTGCCTTGTAGATCAGTTCAGCTCCCATGCTGATGGCGTACCGGGGTGATTCTTTCTTTGAGCTAAAATGGCCGTCAGTTACGGCATTGAGCACCGTGTTATCATCCAGTTTAATAAGCAGGACTTTGCTGCCTTTAAAGGGAATACCCGATTCGTGAAATCCCACATGGCCGTGACCGCCAACGCCGATGACCTGTAAATCAATGCCGCCAGCCTTTTTGATTTGCCGGGCATATCCATCCAGTATGGACTTTCGAATCCAGGCAAGATATTCAGAAGAGGCGCCTGAGATGACGATCGCCCTGCCACCGTCGCTGCCAGCTTCCCTCCAGGCCCCCGGATGATCCTTCAGCTCGCGCATCAATCTATTTTGGTCGATCAGAGAACCGCAGGGCACATTGGCTTCAATGAACTTATCCTTAAGAAGGCCAAAAAATTCCTGTATCATAAAGTAACAATAGCTTTCGGGGTGCATCACCCGTTCTTGTGGGTTTTTCCCGGGGAGCCCCACATATTCATCCAGATTAAAACTGCGTATACGGGTGCTGTCAAACTCACCGGAATTGGCTGCTTTTACCAGTCGCTTGTACATACCAGTCGGAGAGCTTCCCGTTGCCAGCCCTATCACATATTCTTTTTTCCTGCGTAGGGTTTGAACAATATCTTTCCTGACAATATCTGCCGCAACTTTGCTCATATGTTCGTAATCCCTTGTCACTAAAACTTTGATTGACATTCATTACCCCCTGGTAAAACTAAAGTCGTCTGGTTTTATAATGATAAATAGCGAAGCCTCGCCATATTCATGATCATCCAATGGCGATCTTTACCGCTTCAGCTATCTGTTTGCAGCATTTTTCGGTAATATCATCGCTCTGCCCCTCGACCATGACCCTGCACATGTTCTGTGTGCCGGAATAGCGAACCAGTACACGACCCTGGTCGCCCAGTTCAATTTCAACCTGGTTGATCGCCTCGACTACCTGTGGCACTGTAGTGATTTCCGGTTTGCTCTTGACTTCAACATTTATGAGCGCCTGGGGGTAAATGTCCATCATGGCCGCCAGCTCTGAAAGGGGTTTCCCTTCCTTTATCATGGCGGCTATTAGTTGCATGGCCGTGAGTATGCCGTCTCCTGTAGTGTGGTGGTCTAAAAAAATCATGTGACCCGACTCTTCTCCGCCGATTACCGCCCCCATCTTTTGCATATCCTCCAAAACATAACGATCCCCCACCTTGGAGGCATGGTAATGGAAGCCATATTTTTTGCAGGCAAGGGTGAGGCCAAGATTGCTCATCACGGTGCTGACAAGAAGGTCGTTACGTAATCTGCCCTCGTCTTTAAGTACTTTGGCGCAAATAATAAGGATCTGATCACCCGTAATAGTACGTCCTTTTTCATCCACAGCGATCAGGCGGTCACCATCACCATCAAAGGCGAGACCAATGTGTGCGCCGGTTTCCACCACCAGTTTTTCAAGGCTCCGGGTATGCTGAGATCCACAATTGTCGTTGATGTTGAGGCCGTCAGGATTATTGTGAATAACCGTAACATCGGCTCCCAGTTCTGTAAACGCGGCTGGCGCCACCTTGTAGGTGGCACCATTAGCCGTATCAAGGACGATCTTCATACTTTCCATTGAAAGATGCCGGGGAAATGTGTTTTTAAGAAATACGATATACCGGCCTGGGGCATCTTCCATGCGGTAAGAGCGACCCATATCTTTGGCAGGCGGCACCATTTCAGGGAGTTTGCCGTTTAGCATGAGGTCTTCTATCTCCCCTTCCTGTTCGTCGGAGAGTTTGAAACCGCTGCCGGAAAATATCTTTACGCCGTTATCCTGAAACGGGTTATGTGACGCAGAAATGACGATACCTGCATCCGCACGCATGCTTTCAGTAATAAAAGCGATGCCAGGAGTTGGAAGTACGCGGACAAGATAAGAGATGCCTCCCATCGAACTGATACCCGCTTCGAGAGAGCTCTCCAGCATATATCCGGAAATGCGGGTGTCCTTGCCGATGATCACCCGGGTCTTATGTCCTGGTTTTTTGAATATTTTGGCCACTGCCTGACCAACAGAAAACGCGACCCCCGCATCCATCGGATAACGGTTGGCCTCTCCTCTGATTCCGTCTGTGCCGAATAGTTTGCCCATAGATTATTCCTCCTTGTTGGGGATGTTAGTGGCTATTTTTAAAAATACCTAATAACGGGAGTATCTCTTTCGTCCTGAGGCAAATCTCATTGATTATTCTTTCAAGCCAGCGCGTGCCCCGCTGCGATATCGACCCGGCCAGGCTTTGAACAACATCTATATAATCTCCTCCATGGTCTTTGCTGTGGGCATGAAATCCGTCAAGGAAACGGTTCCGAAGGTCTACACCTGTATTGCATATGATTTCGGAATTGAAAAGTTCAGCAACTTGGGTGATGTTATTACAAAACTCCCGTTTACCCGATGTTGACGTGCCCGTTTCTTTTTTTTCAAGGGATATGGCTATGTTGTTCGCCATGGCTGTGAGCCTCTTGATGCGTTCCTCTTTAGCCGATACTATGTTGCCGAGTGCTCCGCTATAAATACGCTCGCCGAACTCTTGCCTGCGGAAAAACATATGTCTTACATGAATATACCATTGTTCCAATGCCATGAGATTTGCCAGATAGATTATATTGTTTTCCACCACGCGGGAAATATGCGGGTACGACCTGGGAATGAAGTCGACAATTTTTCCGCGGTGGGATTTCCCGACTATTAATTTATTATCCCTGGTTACATCATTTCTAAGAATTGTGCCTGCGGCCACTATATTGCCGTAACCCATCCGCACAGGCCCTACCATGCCTCCCTGACCGCCAAGGAAAATAGGTGACTGGTTGAGCATAACGCCCCTCGGGACATCACCTATGAGGGAGGCGGTCGTTTTGTCGCTGTCAGGAGTAAAATTGAAATGGATGTATGCGCTGCCCACTTCGCTGTGGTCTTTACGGCTGGTTCCACCCGCCATGAGACAATCACAAAAGTTGATCAGACTGCCGAGGGTTACGAACGGAAACAGGATTGTCTGTTTTAGCCCCACGCAGTGGGCACCGTTGGCCTGTTCCTCTAAGATGCATCCGTCACGTACGTGTGCGCCAGAGGCCATATTGGCCTTCTCCAGGAAAACCGCCTTTTTGAAATACCCCGCCTTGAGTTCAACGTTGGGGCCGAGTTGACAGTTCTCGATGGTTACAGGGCCTTCATAGCCGATCCGTACTCCCCCTGAGATGACCACTTCTTCACCATAGATGCGGCATCCCGGATAAATCGTGACCCCATTGCCTGATATATTATCTGTTTTCACCTCATCGCCAATGTCGAGAGACAATGGATTGGGGATTTCTACTCCTTTTTCGAGTAACTGGATAATCTTATCATTTGATCTGGGTTTTAATTCCACCCCTCCCTCCTGTGGAGCAAATGCCGGCCTCACATAATAAACTGTCATTTGCCCTATTATATTTACTGTATTTGTGCCCCTATTTTGCGGTATGCCTTTTGCGAACTGGACAATGAAGTCAAATTGACAAGCGACAATGGGTAATAAGGAATAAGAAGCCGCTTTTTTTGGGTGTAATTATAAGGGATTTTGACTTATCTGTCAATAATGGATCTCCCTCATGATACCGTGGTATGTCGTTTTGGTATGAGTTTATGTGTGATAAGCGCAGGAAGTCGATCGCTCTAAAGTCGTGATCTTTGGCATATAAGATAATCGTTCTACCTGGAGTCCCTCGACAGGTGATCCGCACCACTACCAGGGTTAGCAGAAATGGCAAATTCCCATTGAAAGAATTGCCAGATACAAGGGTTAAGGATAAAAGCAGGACAGTGCAGGTTTTTTTACTGGCGTAGCGGTTATCAATGATTGGCAAGAAACTCCTTCGCAATCTTCTGTGCGATAATCGGGGCATTGCCGCCGGAACGGTTGTTAATGATGACGTTTATTTGTGTGTCATCTGCAATGGCCGCTCGTATGACATCCACGGTTTCATCAACCATTTGCGGATTCAACATACCGTCGACCATGGCGCTAAAGGGGTGAGCCCGTGCGTAGGCGTCTTGGTAACGCATGCCCCGCGGTGTCATCAGCCGGATGATGGAACGCTTGCCCGCATTCAGAAACTTACGGCCGGAAAGGCTAAACTGCCTTCTCAGCGAAGGGAGCCAGGTCCAGTGGGAGAGAACCTGGCCCACACCGTGCTTTTCAAGGACCTCAAAGACTGGATTAGTCAATAGGGTTTCGGTTCTGAGCTCTACATGATAACGTGTATCTTTTGGGATGGCACTGAAAAATGTATCAAGTTCCCCTGCCAGTTCTTTCGGGTATGGGCGATCATGTTTTCTGTGGTATTCCTGCTCAAAGATGAGGCCGTCAAGCCAGGCAGCTAAAAGCCCAAGGGCAGGTTCGTAAAACTGGCGGGTAAAGATCTCCGCGTTGAGATATTGTTCATTCTCAATATGCCTACTCTTCCGCCATAATTTTTTCGCAAAAATTGCCTGTGGCACCTTGAGGATCAGGCGATCCGTTTTATTGAGATATTGGGTGTAGGTCCTGAGCACATGGAGATTCTGGGTGGCCTTC
>JAFGGA010000080.1 GCA_016930835.1 Deltaproteobacteria bacterium | reverse complement strand
AGTGGTTATAATGTTTCAATTAACAAGATATTGTATGTAGATATCTCCAGCTCATTGTTTTTAAAGGGAATTTTTTATGATGCCCATAAAATATTCGGACGAATTTTCAGAAAACGAATCATACTAAAAAGTACCTGCTGCAACCTAATATATATTATTTTAACTTGACATAAATTTGCATTATTACCTATATTCAATATCAATACTTTTCAGCCATTTCAAATGAGTGAAACAGATTCTCGGGGAAAGATGCCTCCATTAAAAAAAGAAAAAAAAGCATTGAAAAATCAGCTCATTGATGAATTGACTGAACTCCGTCAACGTGCGGCAGAATTGGAAGCAAGCAAAGAGGCGGTAAAAAAGACGGAGGATACACTGGGGGATTCAAGGGAAATTGATCTCGAAAAATTGATGGGTCTGAAGCAGATGGCCCTAGAAGTCCATTATCGTGCATTATTTGAAAACAATCCCGTTGAGACGATTATTGTAGATACCGAAGCCAGAGTAACGGGAACCAATCTTACAGATACCCTCGGAGGTGAACAAGGCCCCAATATCGGGGATATCATGTATAAAGATTATGCAAGCAATTATGAGATCAATATGTACCAGGAATTGATGGACTGCATAAAAACCAATATTCCCAAAGAGTTTCCCAAGCAACGCTATAACGGTAATTTCTTGCATATCTGGATGTCTCCTTTTGCCGGTGGCGCTATCATCACATCCATTGATATTACAGACAAGGTCTTACTTGAAGAGTCATTGCGTAAAAGTCAAAAGCGGTCACGTTTTCTAGCCCAAATTCTTGATAATGTGGTCCAACCCCTTGTCGTTGCTTACCCTGACGGCAGGATAATGACCTATAATGAGGCATTTTGCAATCTAGTCGGCTATTCTAAAGAGGAAATGCACAAGATCACATGGCTCACGGACTTGATGCCGTCAAAATGGCATGAATCACTGACCAACGTTGCCGAAAACCTAGTCGACTCGGGTGAACCCCAAGCCCTTCAGATGGAATTTACACTGAAGAACGGCTCAACCGCTGCCATTAGTGTGATGGCCTATCCGTTTATTGACAATCAGGTAACCCCGCAGCCCTATTACTTATTCCTTACACCCTTGGAGGACTCCGTTCCAAAAGGAACCGATGAAAAACGTTATCAAATGATTTGCGAAAACGCTCCCTTTATGATCTACGGTTTTGACTTACAAGGGAATTGTGTTTTGTGGAATAATGAATGCGAGAAAAATTTAGGTTGGAAAAGGAACGAGATCAGTAGCCATAAAAGTCTACTCTCCCTTATGTTCCCGGAATCAAAGGAATTGGAAAAAGCACAAACCAACCTCAAAAAGCCTAACAAGACTTTTCATGATTATATCATTCATGCCAAGAACGGCTTCAAACGCCAACAATCATGGGCTCATTTCATCATTGCGGATGGAACTATGGTCTCCGTTGGATATGATATTACCAGATGGAAAACCATAGAAGAGCAGTTATTTCAAACGGCCACCCAACTCAAGGATCTTGATGTGGAGATTACCCGGTATAATCACGCGATGGAACATGATCTAAGGGCTCATTTATTCGCCGTAAAAAATTATACAAACTTCTTAAAAGATGATCTCAAAACGGTTCTTAGTCATGATCATCAATCCTATTTGGATGGTCTCATCCAAGCAGCACGGGAAACGGAAGAAATGGTTGAAGGACTCATCACTTTGGCCCAAATCAATCGACAGGAAAGCCGTATCGAAGAGATCCATATGGGGAAATTTTTTCAAGAATTGATAGCGAGCATCAATGTCCCTTCTGACGTGCACATTGCCATGGGCAATGATTGGCCGACGATTAAGTCGGATCCTTCTCTGGTCCGCACGATTTTTTTGAATCTTATCGATAATGCCATCAAATTTAACACCGCGACTCATAAACTTATTCAAGTAGGATGGAAAAGCCTGGACACCAAAAGGTATGAATTCTTCGTTCGAGACAACGGAATTGGAATAAAACAGCGCTATATGGAACAAATTTTTGGGATCTTCGAGCGACTTCATACACTCAAAGAATTTAGGGGGACCGGTGTCGGATTGGCTGTTGTCCGAAAAGCCGTTTATGCGATACGAGGCTCTATTCGATTGGAATCCACCCCCGGTGGAGGTACTACTTTTTTCATAACATTACCAAGAACAGATACGGAACCATGATCCCTAAGTCCCTTTCCAGGCCATTGCATATTCTGCTCGTGGAAGATAGTGAGCATGACGTACTATCCTTTCGAACCGCCTTGCAAAAAGGCCGTGCCGACGTTAATCTTGCTATTTATTCAAGGGCTGAAGATGCCCTAGATCGCCTTTCAGCGGACGCGAAAAATTTTGACCTGATCGTGACGGATTATAAATTGCCTGGAATGTCGGGCCTGGAACTATGCAGGGAATTAAAAGAAAATAACATCTCTTTGCCTATCCTGCTTTTGGTAGGGACGGATAAAAACGGCATCGCCACCGAAGCTCTTAAAATCGGCGTGGATGACTACCTCGTTAAGGACCCCGCACAGGGCTATCTAGATAAATTACCCATTATGCTCTTTGATACCGTGCGGAAACACATCCACCGAATGGCCAGCAAAAACTTTGATGAGGGCTTTACAACGACGAAAAAGCATCTTCCTCTTATTATTGAAGATCAAAATGAATTTATCCGCTGCTTTACCATGGATGGTATTCTTACTTACGTGAACGATGCTTATTGTCGCTATATGAATAAAGCACAAAACCGGTTGGTCGGTGAGTCCTTCCTGCAGCATATTCCCATTGAAGAGCACGCTAATATCAAGAAGCATCTTGCTTCACTTGGCCGGCAGAATCCCATGAAAACTATTGAACATAAGGTTGACGGACCTAACGGGGTGATATGCTGGCAAGAATGGACGGACCGGGCTGTTTTCGACGACCATGGGCAGATCATTGAGTATCAATCCGTAGGAAGAGATATTTCAGAAAAAAAGCGGGCATTGGAAACGTTTTTTCAGAGCCAGGAGCGGTATCGCTCTTTAGTTGAATTGATCCCTAATGGTTTTTTCATCTGCGATGTTATAACAGGCGACTTTCTACTGATTAACCAACAGGCCTGCGATCTATGTCATTATTCGATGCAGGAGATGCTCACCTTCTCCCTATGGGACCTTATGTCATCAGGTGATCTGGAAAAATTGAAAGAGCATATTCAAACCCAGTCCCATGATGATATCGGTCGCCTGCCAAGGGAAACCTATACCATCCAAACCAACGATGGAAAACCGGTACGTGTAGAACTGTCAGCGTCTATTGTAATATTGGACGGAAAGCGGGTATTGCAAGGGATCATTCAAGAAGGCAAATAGTGTTTCACATAAGATGAAGGGTTTAGTAAAGCATCAAAAAGAGGCTGATCCCCGGAAAAATAAGCCTCTTTCCAACTTTCGTGGTGCCTGGGACGAGAATCGAACTCGTACAGTCACTAAGGACCGAGGGATTTTAAGTCCCTTGCGTCTACCATTTCCGCCACCCAGGCGATTTCGAGTGTTCATTAACAAAGATCAGGGCACATGTCAATCATAATGCAGATACCGACGACTTGTGAAAAGCAGTATCATTCAATTAATTTTAATCGCAGATTTCACCGGGCGATCTTTAGATGGATGTGATGATAGACCTGATTTCAGCAGGTTTACAGGGCAGAAATAGAGAATTTACAACATTATACCAAGTGGACATCGATATTTCGTGGTTGTTGAACGAAATATCGAATAATTTTATGGAATTTTATTGGTTTATAATCCCTATCACAATAAAAGGTTTTCCGAGCAATCCTGTCTCCCTCAAGACAAATGATGAAAGTGTCTAAAATGTATATTTATTATGTTATTGGGTGTAATTTTATGTTTTTTTTAAACCAACAAAAACCAAAGATGCGATTTGATTATTTAGATATTCAATTTCTATTTTTTTGGTACTCTTCTTGCTATTCCTCTAAGAACACACACCCGCACAATACAAATTGGATTTTCTATCTAAAAAAGATAAACTTAAAACACAAGTCATTTACAGATCATTATGGATGCCATATCCACTGCATGTGAATCCATGATGTTAATCTCGGGCAACAATCAGAGGACTTATTACACCACGTACAATTAGAATGGAGCGTTAATGAAAACATATATTATTAGACGGTTAATCCAAGGATTGTTGGTACTCATTCTGGTGAGTTTAATGATTTTTATTGCAATGCGCATGTTGCCGGGTGATCCGGTGTTAATATATATATCGCAAGAGGACATGCAGACCTTTACGGATGATGATCTAATGAAATTAAGGAAGCAATTTGGTCTGGATAAGCCTTTATTGGTCCAATACGTTCATTGGGTGGCCGGTCTCTTCAAAGGAGATTTTGGAAAATCCATGCATTATGATATGCAGGTCAGCTATCTGGTCGCGAAACGACTCCCTATTACCATTCACCTGGGTATACTGGCTTCCATATTGAGCATCCTTTTCGGCACTTTTTCGGGCGTCGTATCCGCATTGAGACGAGGTAAACACGTAGACACGTTTGTCACCCTGTTTGCCAACCTGGGAATCACCGTACCGGTTTTTTGGTTGGCCATTGTAATGATCTATTTTTTCGGTCTGAAATTGGGATGGCTCCCCGTATTTGGGTATACCTGGCCTTTTGATGATTTTTGGATGAGCACCAAACAGGCCATCATGCCTGTTATTTGTTTGGCCATCGTGCCACTATCGGGAACGGCAAGACAAACCCGATCCAGCATGCTTGAAGTCATCAATCAAGACTATATTCGTACCGCATGGGCCAAAGGTTTGCCGGAACGTGACGTTGTATTTCGTCACGCCATTAAGAACGGGCTTATCCCAGTTGTTACGCTCATCGGATTCAATGTTCGTTATATATTTGGCGGTTCCGTATTGATTGAAACGGTTTTCAATATACCTGGCATGGGCAGACTTCTGGTAGATGCCGTTTTCAGCCAGGATTATGGGATCGTCCAGATCGGAACGCTTATCATCGCCGGTGTGGTTGTGATAACAAATCTTTTGGTTGACTTATCATACGGTTGGCTTGATCCAAGGGTTCGCTACAATTAGGGAGAAATTTCATGTCACAAGAAACAGCAGCAATGAATGATTTTGAAGAAAATGTTTATCAATCCGCAAATTTGAGGCGTTTTTTCAGAATTTTTTTTACTCGCAAAATAGTCATATTCGGTCTTTTCATTATTTTATTACTCCTTTTTTGTGCTATTTTTGCCCCCTTTATCGCTCCATATGACCCTTACAAACAGGATCTACGAAGCGCAGTCCTGCAACCCTGTAAGGCACATTGGTTGGGTACGGACGCCCTGGGTCGTGATACCCTCAGCCGTATTATTTACGGATCACGAACCTCTTTGATGGTCGGTGTGGTGGCCTTGGGCATAGCGGCAATCATCGGTATGACCCTGGGGCTCCTTGCAGGTTATTTCGGGGGTATGGTTAATGCCGTTATCATGCGATTGATTGATGCCATGATGGCTGTCCCCTTACTACTATTAGCCCTTGTTATTGCCGCCGTGCTGGGTGGTGGACTTTCGAATGTCATGATCGCTCTGGGTATCGGCTTGATACCGGCCTACTGCAGACTGATGTGCGGCCAAGTCCTGACTATCCGGGAAAATGATTATATCCTGGCCAGCCGGGCCATGGGTGCGCGAAACAGGCGTATCATGCTGGCCCATATTCTTCCCAATTGTTTTCCACCCCTGATCGTTTTGGTGACGATGCAGTTAGGTATGACCATATTGGCCGAGGCCGGCTTGAGTTTTTTAGGCATCGGCATTGAGCCCCCGGGCGCAGCCTGGGGCGCCATGGTCAACGACGGTTATAAATACCTTTTGACACACCCTATACTTTCCATCGCACCCGGTTTGGCCATCATGTTGGTCGTATTCTCTTTTAACATGGTGGGGGATGGTCTAAGAGACGCCCTGGATCCAAGACTTCGTGGAGCGATATAGTTCCAATAGAAAGTCGGCAAAGCCCCACTTCAAACCAAGGCGTGGAGGTGTTGTCATTTTTGCTACCAATAAAAAACAATTCTGGATACTATAATTGGGCTCTCGATATGGCGACAGACCTCATCTCCATACAGCATGCAACAACCGGTGGTTTCTGGGATCATGATCCGACCGGCTATGATCTTTAGCCATTTTAAGTCGTGATATTAATGTGAAGCGCACAATCTATAGCAAGAAGGGAAATTTTATCCATGGCAACAAAGACACTGACCCTGCTGGGTGTAGGTGATATCATCTTAGGACCTGACACGGATCCATATTTTGACGACGTCCAGGCAACATTGAAAGCATGTGATATTCTCATCGGACAATTGGAGGTCACACATTCCGACAATGATCCCAAGTCCATTGAACTTGGCCGTGATATGAGGGCATTGGGTATTTTGCCTAAAGTCGGTTTTCATGTCATGACTCTCGCGGGGAATCACGTGCATGACGCCGGCCCGGAAGCTATTCATGATACCATTGAATGGCTCAGGGAACATCACATTCACCCTATCGGCGCGGGTATGAACATCCAAGAAGCAAGACAGCCAGTGATGATCGAACGAGATGGAACGCGATTCGGGTTCTTATCCTACAACTGCGTCGGACCTCAGGAAACTTGGGCAACAACGGAAAAAGCAGGGGCCGCTTACGTGCATATCCTAACACATTACGAACTGGATCATGCAAATCCCGGTGGCCCCCCTTCCATTTACACCTGGGCGGAACCGGATAGTCTTAACGCCATGTTAAATGATATCCACCAACTTCGACCTCTTTGCGACATCTTGGTGGTATCTTTTCACAAGGGGCTCGTGCACATGCCCATTAAGATCGCCGCCTATGAACAGCAGATATCGCATGCCGCTATTGATGCGGGCGCGGATCTGATTTTAGGGCACCATTCCCACATCCTCAAAGGGATCGAGCAATACAAGGGCCGGACGATCTTTCATTGCCTGGGTAATTTCGTTACCTATTTGCCCCTCCTGGCCCCAAAACCCGGTCAAGATCCTAAATCCTGGGCGAGAAGACGTATTGAGCTATTTGGCTTTTTACCTGATCCGGAATACCCCACCTACCCTTTTCATCCCGAGGCCATCTATACGATCATCGCCAAGTGCCAGATCGAGGATAAAAGGATATCAAAAACAAGTTATATCCCGTTAATCGTTAATAAGAAAGGCCACCCTCAAGTTGTCAAACACGACAGCGATGGTCAACGAACCTTTGACTATATGAAAAAGATAACTGAGTCGGCCAATCTTAATGCACAATTTCAATGGGATGGCGACGAAATTCTGATCGCACCCTAAACACAAGCCGGTTTTCATGATATCGAATGTAACCCAAAGGATTCAAAAAAGGGAAAAAATTTTCTACGGATAGCTATCCAATTATGAAATAATCGAGCGGGGATGGAATATGAGACTGGTCAAAGAATACTAATCTAAATTTTTTCTCATGATAATCAGTATAAACAAAAATCAATCAAAGGAGGTATTGGAAGTTTCTATTATTAACCCCCATTTTAAACCATATCTCGATAAGGAGGGAGACCATGATGAAAAAACGGATTTGTTTTTTAACCATTATTGCATTCGTACTGATCTTCAGCGGAATAACCTTTGCCGGAGAGATAAGCAAAGCCAATCCGGTCTTGAAAAATTCACCACTCGACATGAAAGGACCCCTTGTTCTGGCACAAGCCTCCACAGCAAGCAGTGAAAAAGATCTTAAACCCGAATACGGTGGGGTTTTTAAGATGATATGGCGACGAAGCCCACCCAACTTAGGGTCTCCCACCACGCGAGGTTGGGGATACGTGGATGGTGCCTATCCCGTTATGTCGGTCCTTATGAAATTACAACTGTCCGGGGAACCGCTATTCGATCATAGTACGCTGGCCACCGGCATTGACATTTCACCGGATGGCAAGGCTGTCACGATACACCTCAGAAAGGCCAAATTCCATGATGGCACGGATTTCAACGCCGCTGCGGTCAAATATCACATCGAGAACATGAAATACTCTCCTGTCAAATTTTCAAAAATAACATCCATGGATATCATCAATGACCAAACCATTCGACTCAATCTTTCGGAATGGGATGGCACTTTATTGGAGAATTTCTTTGTCGGCCACGGCATGATCGCCTCACCCATGGCTATAGCCAAACCGACAACACCTGAAAAACAGGCCAAAGATCATACCATTGGGACAGGTCCTTTTAAGTTTGTAGATTGGGAACGGGATGTATTTATCAGATATAAAAAATTCGATGACTATTACGAAAAGGGCAAGCCCTATCTGGATGGCATGGAATTTCTATATATCGCGGATCCGGTAACCGCCCGGTTGGCCTTTGAGGCCGGACAGGCCCATTTGATTAACGGGCTAACCGCAAAGGATGGCTACGAACTCAGGAACAAAGGGTTCAGGGTTGAATCTATTAATATGAGCGGCCCCGCTCTTGTCGGTGATAGCGCCAATCCCGATTCTCCTTTCGCAAACCGAAAGGTTCGCCTGGCAGTCGAATATGCCATCGACCGTGAAACCATTGCACAAACCCTGGGTTATGGATTCTATAAAGCGGTTTATCAGTCCTGCATATGGCCCATGGGATTTAATCCGGGATTGGAAGAACGTCGCTTCAACCCGGAAAAGGCCAAACAACTTCTTGCTGAAGCCGGTTACCCCAATGGGTTTGAAACCCGTATCATCGCTGAGCAGTTTGAGAATCGTGACGCCCTGGGTGCAATTCAAAATTACCTCGCTAATGTCGGGATCAGGGCCAAATTGGATATCGGCGACCGGGGCAGGGTTTCAAAACTCAATAAAGAGGGTTGGCAAAACGGTCTTCTTTATAGTGTATTCATCGGCGGTCCGGTTGTTCCATCCGGGGTCCAACGTTCACTTGATAAAAAATCTATTCGCAATGCCAGCGCGTTAAGGCCGCCCGGCTTCCAGGAATTATTGAATCAGGCCATCGAGGAAAGAAACTTCGCAAAACAAACCGAACTCTGTCAGAAGGTAATCAAAGTCATTTATGACGAGGTCATCATGATCCCCCTTTGGTCCCAACCGGAGATCGCCGCCATGCATCCGTCCCTACATGGGATTCGGTATTATTATGATGTTGCCCATCCCTTTATCTGGTACCCGGCTGATGCTTGGTTAAGCAAATAAAAATGCTTTAAAATAGATGATCATCATCGATACACTCATCCCCCTAACGGTCCTTTGTTGAAAAGGACCAAGGGGGATCATCATTAGGAGATGCATCATGTCTCAAGGCTTGCTCAGCGGTTATCGTGCCCTGGATCTTACCGACCATAAAGGATTTGTCTGCGGCAAAATCTTGGCCGCTTTAGGGATTGATGTCATGAAAATAGAAAAACCCGGAGGTGATCCTGACCGTAACATTCCACCGTTTTATCAAGACCGGAAAGATCCGGAAAATAGTCTGTATTGGGCTGCCTTTAATACGGATAAACGGAGCATCACCCTTGATATTCAATCTCCCCAAGGTCAAGAGATCTTCAAAAAGCTTGTCAAGAATGTGGATTTTGTACTGGAGTCGCATGAACCCGGGTTTTTAGATGATCTTGGACTGGGATACCAATCATTGTGCGACATCAATCCGCGTATTATCCTTACATCCATCACTCCCTTCGGCCAAACCGGACCATATGCCCATTATAAAGGCAGTGAACTGATTGTCTCTGCCATGGGTGGAGTCCTGTTAACCAATGGGGATCCGGATCGACCGCCTGTCAGGGAAGGACCGGATTCCAATTATTTCCAGTCCAACGCAGCAGCAGCTGCCGGAACCGTCCTTGCCCATCTTTACCGCGAGAAAACCGGTCAGGGTCAACACGTGGATGTATCGCAACAAGAAGTCGCCGCAAGCAGGAGTCCATCCAACCTGTTGGTCTGGATGTTTGATAAAAAATTGATTCATCGAAGTGGCAACATCCGCAATGTGGGCGCCCGTTCCACCCGCCAGTTTTGGCCGTGTAAAGATGGGGCCGTGTTCTGGATGTTTGCAGGGGGTCGCGAACGGGCATCTGTCAATCAGGCATTGGCCCAATGGATGCGGGAAGTCAATTTCGAAAGTCCTTTTTTGAATATCTCATACTGGGAAGCATTCGACGTCATTGGATTACCAAAGGAGACTATTAATCTATACCAGGAGTCCATTGGACGCTTTTTTATGAAATTTACCAAAAAAGAACTCGCAGAAGAAGGTGTCAAACGAGGGGTTGAGACATGTATGGCCAATAATCCGGCTGATATCTTGGAATATGTACAGCTTCGAGAACGGCATTTCTGGATTGATCTGGAAGACCCCGATGGACAAAAGACGTTGACAAATCCCAAGCATTTCTTTTTGTGTAATCATACCGAAAATTATGTCAGACGCCGGGCGCCACGGATTGGTGAGAACAATGATGATGTATATATCAATGAATTAGGACTCACGTCCATGGACGTTGCTGTGTTAAAAGAGGCAGGTGTGATATGAGTATCACGAACAACCAGGCGTTGACCGATATCAAGGTTCTGGATTTTGGTTGGGGCCTGGTAGGTTCCATCACCGGGAAATACCTGGGTGATTTCGGTGCGCAGGTGATCCGTGTAGAATCCAGCAAGCGCATGGATATGCCCCGCATGAATCCCATGCTCTCTATGTCATCCGCCAAAAACCCCGACGACAAACCGTGGTTTACGCACCTCAACACATCAAAATATAGTCTACGTCTCAATCTAAAACATCCCAAGGCAAAAGAAGTCGTTGAAAGACTCATCCGATGGGCTGATGTCATTAATGAAAATTTTTCACCAGGCACCCTTACCAAACTCGGATTTGACTATGAGTTCGCCAAGGCCATTAAACCACAGATTATTATGGTGAGCGGCAGTGTATACGGCCAAACCGGTCCACACGCAAACCGGGGCGGTATTGATGGAAACGGGGCGGCCTTATCCGGATATTTGGATGCGACCGGATGGCCGGATCGAGGACCCGTAATACCCAACGTACCTTATGGCGATGTCCTGGTCCCTTTGATCTCCATCACTGCGGTGGCAGCGGCGCTGGATTATCGGAGGCGAACCGGGGAAGGACAGTACATTGACTCCAGCATGCTCGAGATATGTACCCATCAAATGACACCTGCCCTTTTAGATCTGGTAGCCAACAACAATTTGCAAACCCGCAATGGAAATCGAGTCATCCACGCTGCTCCACATGCTGTTTTTCCTTGCCTGGGTGACGATCAGTGGATAGCCATTGCCGTATTTACGGATGATGAATGGAATCATTTTTGTCGTATTATGGGAAATCCTTCTTGGACAAAAGCACCTGAATTTGCGACTTTAGAATCCAGGAAACAAAATGAAGACGAACTGGAAGAAAGGGTATCCCAATGGACCCGAAATCATTCCGCGGAGGAAGTCATGAAGACCATGCAGGCATCCGGTGTGCCGGCCGGGATCGTGCAATCCATGCAGGACCTTTACGAACATGACCCTCAATTAAAAGATCGAGGATTTCTTGTTGATCTAGAGCATCCCGTGATCGGAATTTTTGGGCATCCTGCTCCACCCTTTAAATTATCAGAGACTCCTGCACAGGTTCGAACATCACCCTGCTTTGGGGAACATACGAGATATATCTGCACGGAATTTTTAGGAATGACGGACAATATGTTTAATGCATTAGAACAGCAAGGAGTCTTTGAATAGGAAGCCCTTGGCACATGCACAGGGCGTAAGGAAAAACAAAAACACAGTCCCCTTAGTGAAGGAGGAAAAGGAAGTAAATAATCCATGCCAGCCATCGACAAGCTCACACGTTATGCTCAGACACTAACTTATGATGATCTACCTTCTCAAGCGGTTATTGATGTAAAAACTCATATCCTGGATTGTATCGGCGCTATATTGGCCGGTACTATGGCCGAAGGCAGTAAAAAATTAATTGCTCTTGTAAAAGAATGGAGCGGCAAACCCGAAGGGACTATTTTTTCATATGGATTGAAGGTCCCCCTTCATGAAGCCGCATGGGTCAATTCGGTCATGTGCAGGGGTTTTGATTTTGAGCCCCTCCTATCAGGCGGAGCCACCCATGTCAGCGCGAGTATTATTCCAGCGGCTTTTGCCCTTTGCGAATATTCGAAATATATCAATCGCAGTCCCGTCAAAGGAAAAAACCTGATCACGGCGATTGCATTGGGTAATGACTTGAACTGGCGATTCAGGGTTGCCGGACGTCAAAGCACAACCATGTCCGGAGGGTGGCTCGCTGAAACCTTCGCCCCTCCCGCTATAGCGGCACTCGGAGGAAATCTACTTGGATTTGACCAAAACAAGATAGCCCATACCATGGGGATCGCCTATGGTCAATGTTCCGGGAGCTATGGATCAACGGTCGGCGAGGGCGGAGGATTCATGGCCCAATTAAGCCAGGGACTGGGCACCAAGGCCGGTGTGCTGAGTGTCTTACTGGTTGAAAATGGATTTACGGCATATAAAGATATTATTGACGGCCTTTGGGGTATTTATACCATGTACGGAAATGGAGATTACGACCCGGAGATATTAATGGGAGATCTGGGAACACGTTTTGAATCACTTTCCCCGGGAATCAAAAGGTATCCCGGATGCGGTGCAACCCAGTTTCCCGTTTACGGGGCATTGGAATTAGCAACCCAATATCAGATCGACTCGAAAGACATCGCTGAGATTCAATTACGTGTTGGGGATACGCCATATGGCCTTTGCGGAGAGAACAAATTTGACCCGATTACATCGGCTGATGCACTGTGGAATTATCGATATTCCATTGCCGTTGCCTTAACAAAGGGCAAATTATTCGTAGACAATTTCACCGAAGAGGCCATTCAAGACCGGACGGTTCTGGAATTCATTCCCAAGATCGATGTGACCCCTGACCCGGGTTTAAAAAGGGGCATCGAAATCGAGATAATCCTTCAAAATGGGCGTATCTATAAAAACTCCATCAATGAAATGGAATCCGTGTCCGATTCAGAACTGATTGAAAAATTTGAGAAGTGTAACCGCTTTTCCGTAAAGCCCTTACCTGATGAAGATGTAGAAGCCTTTCTTCAAATGATCAACCACCTGGAAGAAACGGACGATGTCACAGAGATTATTGATATTCTCGGTTAATCAGTGCTCACGGGAAATGGCCTTTTCAGATTATTAACATTATTCAATAGAGGAAATCATGAACGAATCACAAACACTCGCAAAATACATTGTTGACACGGATTATAACGACCTACCTACCGATGTTGTGGACATCACCAAAAAGAGTTTTTTAGACGGACTAGGTGTCATGCTGGGTGCCAGTGGGCTGGGAGAAGGATGTCAACAATTTGTGAGCATTGCAGCGGCCATGGGAGGGAAGACGGAGAGCACCATTCTTGGGACCAATACCAAAGTGCCTTCTTATATGGCGGCCTTTGCGAATGGCTCCATGTCCCATGCCTTGGATTTTGAAGATCTGGGGGCGGGAATCCACCCCAATGCCTCAGCCATACCCGCCGCTTTGGCTATTGCGGAAGCCAAAGGGGACGTGAACGGAAAAGACCTCGTCACGGCACTGGCCCTCGGTTGTGACATTGTATGCAGGCTGAGCCTTGCCCGAAGCCGGGAAGAAGATCCGCTTACGGCAGGCTGGTATATTCCCCCCATTTTAAGTGCCTACGGGGCAACCACCGCGGTTAGTAAGCTGCTGGGGCTAAGCCCAGAGGAAATCGTGGATGCCTTTTCATTAACCCTTTGCCAAGCCACATGCAGCGCTGAATTAATACATAGTCCAAAATCGCTGATCCGGTCCGTCCGGGATGCGTTTGCTGCAAAGGCTGGCGTGCTATCCGCACTCTTGGCCCAAAAAGGGATAAAAGGGTTTGATCACCCCATTGAAGGAAAAGCAGGATTTTTTGCGCTATACTCGAATAACAAATATAACCCGGACATATTAACCCATAAGCTTGGAGAAGAGTTTGAAAGCCGTAATATTCGCTTTAAACCATGGCCGTCCTGCGGCGGTACGCATCCCTATGCGGAAGAGGCCCTTCAAATTGCCAACCAATACAACATCAATCCGAATGATATTGAAGAAATTAGACTTCTGGTAGGCACTAAACCCATCCATACAATGCTCTATGAACCCATAGACCGGAAAAAGAATCCCAAAACGGCCATTGATGCCAAATTCAGTATCCCTTTTGTGGTGGCCGCAGCCCTAAAAGATAAAAGCGTTAAGTTGGACCACTTTCTTCCTCAGGCATTGGAGGATCAAATGATCCTGAATTTGACTCAAAAGATAACCTATGAGATCCAACCCCAATTTGATTATCATATGCTGGAAACGCAAGGGTTGGTCCATGTCAAGACAAAGCAGGAAGAAATTCAGTCAACGAGAGTTGAATTTCTCTATGGCCATTCCAATAACCCCATGAGCAATGAGGCCTTGGTTGAAAAATTTATCGACTGCGCGACCCATTCCACGGGACGAATATCTGAAAATTATCTGAAAAAAGCAGCTCAAATGATTTTAAGCCTAGAAAATCTTGATAATGTGAGAGAAGTAGTGGAGTGTCTGGCTGAGACACATCCATAAATAACATTTTTATATGATTTTCAATTTTTGAAAAACTTTGGCCAAATTCGTGGATTTCGCGATCAAGTCGTGGAATGACCAATATAGTTCTCGGTTACAGGGCCGTAACTTGTCATTTCTGTTTTCCGCCCGTCATTCCGCGACTTGATCGCGGAATCCAATGTTTGGGTTTTGAAAAGATCCAAATTGTTACACATTTTTTGATTCTATCCTCCGGACGTAACAAGGGACGGACAACGCGCTACCCGCAATCAGCTTATAGCAGCAGGTATTCGTCCTGCAATGGACTTATAAACCTTTTTGGTGATCAAAAAAGTTTGAACCATATCCCGCCCCTAAAAAACATCAACGGTTCCTCATCCTCTTGTGCCACCGAAAACGCAACCCAACCTTCATGGGAATCACCGGGCCGCAAAACCTTACCAATAAGCGGCGGGGCCGGTAGGCTTACGAATGGTGATTGATAAGTCCGGTTGTCCATGGAATATGCCTTGAAATCATCCTGTTTGATGATGAAGGGCTTATTCCCGGGCATACTCTTGGCATCGTATTCAAAGCCAACAAGGGCCAAGATGTAATCAAATCCCTTCGAAGGAGGCTTATTGGAGACTTCGGCGTCCTGAATCATTTCCCATGCTTGTGTTCCGCGCAGAATCTTGAGTACAGTAATCTTCACATCGTAGGGTTCCTCAATACCGTATTCTGAAGCTCCCGTGCCAAAAACATGAATTGTGGTCTTTACGGGCATCCCAACCGGGATCACCTGACGGGTAGCGACCGAGGAACTATTGGAGACAGTGGAAATCGTACCCAAAGCAAGTACCCATGTTGTCAAAATCAATTTTATAACCAGACTATTTCTCATTTATTTTCCTTGAAATCACGTATCATGATATTTTAATGAACAATTTTTACATGCCTCTATCGTCAAGGTTATCTTGCAGTGTCCATCCATTCATCTCCCCTCCCCTGTGAGATTATGTCATAATAGGTAAAACCCGTCATTAAACCAGAAATTCTGAAAAGCATCAGGACTCCGATTCGAGCCCCATTTCACAGGATTTGACCGGAATGACGAATTACGACATAACCTCTCAAGGGGGGAGAGAACTTGGGGCATTTTTAGATGGATCCCATCTAAATTCGCCCAGCCTTGGTAAGTGTCGCCCCTTTAATCTTCTTGGTGTTATGGGAGGACCACGTGTAGGGGGCTCTGATATAATACCATCCGCTGATGGACTTTCCCTGCGCACCGACCACAACAAAATGAAGATCCTCAGGGGTTACAAGCACCGGTACTTTTCCGCCGGGTTTAAGACCTTGCTGCCATACCGGTATCCGGTCAGGAGGAAGCCGATCCGAAAAGATCCCCTTTCCCGAAAGGCTTACGTCTATCCGAGACTGAATACCGTTTATTTCATCCGGGCTGAGTTGTTCATAAGGAACACGCGTGGCCTCGTAAACGAAATTTCGCAGGTCTTCCTGAGTGTATCCTAGACCTGCCAGTTCCTCGGCCGCCTCAGGCGATACCATCAATACATATTTACGGGGATGGGCTGATGGATTGGCCACCAGGGGCTTATACCTTAAAAATACCGACGACCGGCTGGAACGGATATCCTCGATAACTTTATCTAACAGATCCTTTGCCGTTGCCCCGGAATAAGTGGTTTCCGTTCTCGGCCAGACAGTAGATACCGATACGCAACTGTCTTCCGCGTCAAATCCTTGAATCACGTGATAGGGCTTCCAAGGATTGGGAGATGTGTTGTTTTCAGCAAAAATATAGTTCGTAAAGGGAACCGTTCGTGTCCTCGCCATATCATTGATAGCCGGCCACATCTGTCCCAGGTTGATGCGGCATAAAACAATGGCGCGACCGATACTGCTGTTGGCACGATTTCCATAAGTCCAAAGGCGATCCCTGTAATTCATATTCAATTCCTTGGCCATGGGACCGCTCACCCAGATCGCCAATTCAAAACCTCCTAAGGACGCTTGGGGATGTAGAAGATCAAACGATGGATCGCTCAGGCCTTCCATGGCCGCAATAATGACAGGCAAATATGAGGGACTTGCGCCGGCCATAACCGCATTGATAGCGATTTTTTCAACAGTGGCAATCCCATTTTTGGCCTTGACCGTTCCGATGACTTCATCAGGCGAACGGTTCGTCCCAGTTAGCATGAGATCAACAGCCTCCCTTGTGGGTGGAATGATAGCTAGACCGTCACTCCAACGATTATCGTTAAAAAGCTTTTGAAATTTTTCAACTGCCGCCGCGTAGGTCTCTGCCGTAATCTTGACTGGCGGGAAAACCACCTTTGGAGCCTGTGGGGGATTGATCTCTTCCGTGGTCAGGGGTGTGGTTAATGTCGTAATAATTTTATCAATGTGGGATTCCGCGATGGGTTTGGATTCCGCGGGAGGAATATACCAATAGTATCCTTTCAAAACAACATGTCGTTGACCGGGCATTCCATTATCGTGGGCACCGGATTCGGCATCGTGTTCGAAATTTTCCGCAACCAAAAACACTCCAGGAATGCCTAATTTTTCAAGTCTTGCTATCCCGGCAGTACCTTGCCAGGTGCAGGAACCTCAGTCTCCCGAGCCGTAGATAAAGGTGTCCACTTCTTTGGCCATGGTCTCAGCGGTGCGGGCTCCAAGATCAAAGCCTCCCCTGTATCGCTTGATGGTGACCGTCGGATACTTCTCCTTTAGCAACTTTTCAGTCACATCAAGGAATTCGGTAAACCCGGTTTTGCCATTGTCGTACAGGCCGATGGTCTTACCGGCCAAATTCGTTACGCGTGGAGAAATTCCCATGGTTTTAGGTGGTTCGATTTCAACCCGGGGGTTGAGCACCTCCAAAGTGACCTGGGCGATTGACACCTCAATTACCCATAAACTCATGACCATGAATAATGTGACAAACAGACTACGCTTCAATTGGTTCTTCATTTTTTCCTCCTAATTATAAAGTTTATCAAACACATCCATAAGGCCAATGAAAAGCAGTGAAATAAGACCTATAATTTTTTTTCGTTGGAGACTTCATTTGGCGCCGATTCACCAATGATCATGATCGGATAACGCCCATTTAACACATTTCGTGCATTGGATTCGATAAAAATGACTTGCACGAAAGGGCTAGCTTGATTCGCGAGAAAGGCCAGATTAAAACCTGTTGACCCCATTGCTCCTATGACCAGACCTCCCTGTTTACCGGCTTCAAAATAAGTATTCGTTCCCTTTTCGTTTTGAATCCTCGTGATGGTGAGTGGTTCGCTACCTTCATTGCTGATGAGGATGTTAAGATTCATCACACGCCCTGTTTTGACCAGCTCCACCTTAAATTTTTTTGGCTCGACCCGTATCTTGGCAATGGGCGCTTCATGGACCATCCCTTTAATCGTGATAACGACATCGTCTTGATCGGGGATATCGGTGCTCAGGTAGATTCTTTTTTCATATGGACCTGGACGATCCTTGGTGTGATATACGATCCGCAAAAACGTGTTTTCCTGGGATTTTAAGAGCCGCTTTCCAAGCACTCCTTCCGTGCAGGCTCAAGAAGTGACCAAATCCGTGACGCGGATATCGCTTGATCCGATATTTTTCAGAAATACATTGACGATGACCGGCACTCCTTCATCAACACTAGGAAGTTCAAAGAGAGTTTGATCTACAAAAAGCCTTGAGGATGAAGAGGATGTCTTAGGAGAAAAGGATGACGTGGATGAAGGCACGGACAATTCCCCGTGAATCGACGCCGCCTTTTTGGTGTAATCGAAATCGGGGTCCTGCCCGGTGGTATGGCAGGTTCGGCATCGTTCAACGGTAGGTTCCCGGATAATGCTCGCAGACCCTTCAGTCTGATATAGATGTTTTTTCCCCGGGCCATGGCATGACTCGCATTGTACACCCGCAAGTTCCATGGTTAGATCCGGATCCAAAAATCCTCCAGGTCGATCATATGCTACCACATGACATCTCAGACAATCCGGTAGATCCTGCTGGCCTGACTCTACAAGACTCTCAAAGGCGCTTGCATGTCTTGTCCTGGCCCATCCATTGCTGATCTCCGTGTGACATTCTTGACATGCCTTCCATCCAATGAACCGTCCATAGATTTCGGCAAAAGCATCATGTTGGAAAGATGCAATGGAATACACAAGACCCAGCAAGATAAAAAGTGTTGGTTTAAATATCACGATACGTAGCCTTGCAATGGTATGCATGGGCGCTGAATACTTTCTTCCAACGAGTAATCAATCATTCTCCCATGGGGAAATTTTTTTCCTTCCAACCACGGATCGAGGGGGCCGCCAAAACCTTGACATCCAAAAACCCCAATTCTCTGAGCTGAAGGCCTAGGTGATTACTGTCTGCTTCGCCGGGTCCACAATCGCAATAAAGGACGATCAATTTATCCCTCGGCAATTCAAGGACCTCTGTCCCGTCCAATCTCATTTTAAACGGAAAGGAGATTGCCCCTTTGATATGTCCCCGGTCATAAAGCTTTTTAGGCTGTGTATCCAAGATGACAATCTCTGTGTTATTGTCCATTAAGGCCTTTAGTTCATCGACAGAAATATGGGGAAGCTGGGTGTCTTGTCCAAAAATCACAGACGCGCTAAATAGTATCAAAATAAAAAAGGTTATATTGATGATACTTGCTCGATTAATCTCTCTCATTTCATTCCTCTGAAAACGCTTTTCTCAAACTCATTATACTACGCGGCCGACTTCGAAACCATCCCATATGGCTCCGTATACATTCCGAACTTCCCTGCAATCACCAATGGCATAGACTTGGGCAATATCACTCCTCAAGACCTCTTCGTAAAATAAGTCATTCGATAGCATGCCAGTGGCCAGTATAATGGTCTCCGCTTCAATCTCTTTTTTCTTTGACGTATTGCTCTCCAGGATGATCAGGGCTTTATCCGCTACCTCTTCCATCGTGGCGTTCGTAACTGCCTTGACCTTATGAAAAGCAAGGAGATCCAGGAGCATGACACGGTTCATAGGGGGAACGATGGGACCACTTTGCATAAGTTCCGGCAGCATTTCCACGATAGTCATCTGTTTACCTTGTTGGGCAAGCCACAGGGCTGTTTCACAGCCTATGAGCCCCCCACCCGCGATAACGACCTTGTCTCCAACCGCTTTTTTCCCAAGGAGCACATCAATACAGTTGTAGACGTTGTTTTTATCCATTCCGCGGATATCGGGGATATAAGGCCTGGAACCGACGGCGACAATAACGGCATCGGGGTTTTCCTGACCGATAAAATCCGTGGTGACTTCCGTCCCAAACCGGATATGGATACCCAGTTTATCAACCTGTCTTTCATACCATTGTCCCAATCGTTTAAGGTCCTTTTTAAAATCAGGGACCGTTGCTTCAATCAGGTGTCCACCCAGAGTATTGGTTTTTTCATAAATGGTGACATCGTGTCCACGAAGGCCGGCCACCCGGGCCGCTTCCATACCGGCTAGTCCCCCGCCCACGATCATGATCTTCTTGGCCTGCTCCGTACGCGTGATGGGATAGATATTCTCCCTGGCACACGTGGGATTCACCGCACACGAAAGGGGCCTGCCCTTCATGAATCGCGAAAAACAGCCGTGACACCCGATACAGGGCCTGATGTCATCCACTCTACCATCTCTTGCCTTATTGGACCAGTGGGCGTCCGATAAAAGTCCCCTTCCAATGGCGATCATATCCGCTTTTCCTTCCGCAACCACCTTTTCCGCCAAATCCGGGATATCCAGTTTCCCCACTGCGGTCACAGGGATTTTCACTACCTTCTTGACCATGGCCGCCATATCCACCATGCAGCCGTAATCCTGATAAGATGGGGGATGGGGCCAGTACCAGCTATCATAGCAACCGGCATCCACGTGCAGTGCGTCAAAACCGGCCTCTTCCAGAAGTTTTGCCATCTCAAGGCCTTCTTCAATATCCCGTCCGGCCTCGGTAAAATCCTCCTCCTTGAGTGCGCCCTTGTTGAGCCCTTTGATATAATGCTTCAGACCGAAACGATATTGGACCGGAAAGTCATCACCCACACGTTTTCTGATTTCTCGTAAAACCTCAAAGGTGAAGGTTAACCGCCCTTGAAGATCACCGCCGTATTTATCCGTCCGGTGGTTCCATATGGGGGTTGTGAATTGATCAAAGATATAACCTTCATGGCCGTGAAGTTCGATCCCATCCATTCCTGAAATAGCGGCAATTTCTGCTGCATACCCGAACGCCTTGACCAATTTTTCTATCTCTTCGGTTTCAAGCGGTCGGCAAATAATAGATGGATCGGAATGATTGGGTATGGCGGAGGCAGATACAGGTTGGGCGGTCGTTAGCCGTTCCTTCCGGATAACGCGACCGAACCCCGCGGTTAATTGAATAAAAATCTTTGAACCCAATGAGTGGACAGCATCGCAAAGTTCGCCTAGAGGGCGTCGTGATGTATTCGTTACCAATTCCATCCTGCCTCTATTGACCTCAATGGTGTTGTCCACTTTAAAGAGGCTAGTGATAATAAGACCCACACCACCTTTTGCCCTTTCGATATAGTAATCAATAGCGCGTTGGGTGGGATTTCCTTCCGGGTCCGTTAAACCCACAATGCCCATGGGGGCCATGGCGATTCTATTCTTGATCTTCACTTTTCCGATATTTATCGGTTCAAATAATCTAGGGTATAACACGATCGATTTTCCTCCTGTAATGCGATTTATGAGAATTTACAATCATTATAAAATGATTTGAATGACTAATAATGACGCCATTTTGATAAAATTTTTAGAATAAGTTTAAATAACTGAGTAGTATTCCTCTTCTCACACATCCAAGATACGGCGACCTTAAGCATCCAATGCTGTTGACTCACGATGTGATTGCATCATTCATCGATATCCAAGTTAAACGATTTCTCGTGTCGTCTCCCACTTGTAACCAGGCAAATACGGGAAAGCCTCCGAAAACGTCGTATTTCCCCTCAAAGTTTAAAAAATGCTCAACTTGGATGATGAATGAATCACGCCGATTGCATGCCATTGAGAGATCCTTTAAAAAACGGGCATGATTTGATTCTTAGGCCCTCACCGGGAAAAGCCCGGATCAACACCTTAAGTCGACAGCATTGGCGCTTACCTCTTTATAAAGTGGTAGACAAGAACCGTATGTGCCTCTCCCTCGAAAAAAGGAGAGGCGTTGTTTATTGTTAAATTAATCTACGACTTAAGATTAATACGCATTAATCATCCAACCATGCATCCTCGGGTGTCCAATGTTGACTCAGGGCATTTTCATACCAACCCACACTATGAACGGATTTATGAGAGGCCGCAAGATTCGGCACAGCCCAAAGGGGTGTCAAGCAAGCAGCTTCATGCATCATTCTGACCCCTTTTTGAACCAATTCCTTATGCTTTTTGGGTTCATAAGTCACAAGCATATCATCCATCAGTTTAACAAAGCCGTCAGGCAGATACATTTTGCCTGCATAGGTGAAGGCACCCCTAGGATAATACCACCGTTCAAAATCGCCTGCCAGATCCGGGGTGGCCGATGCGCGACCGTAAATAAGAGCATTTTGCCATCCTTCACGGAGAATGGAATAATATTTACCTCGATCAACCAATTCGAGTTTCATATTGATCCGTACAGCCCCCAGATAATTCTGAATCGCCACCAAGGCATCCCGGTCATCCGTGGTTTGGGCAATAATTTTTGACTCAAAGCCATTGGGATACCCGGCATCTTTCAGCAATTGCTTGGCCATCTCTGGATTATAATGGCGAGTCTTCAATCCTGAAACATACCCCATTCGATGTCCATTGGTAACCGGCTGGGTCAGGGCATCATAATATCCATAACCCAGACCATCAGCAATGACCTTGCGGTCGATGGCATATTCAACGGCCTCACGAACCTTCTGGTTGTAAAAAGGGGAATTTGAATTGGCGCCGTCACCCACCAGTAAACCATATCCAACGTTCGAAGCGGTGATTCGATATCCTTTTTGCCTAAGGTCACTTGCGTCCTTTGGTGTAATTTCATAGATCAAATGACCTTGACCGGCTTGAAATGCCGTTAAAGCCGTCATAGGATCGGCAATATAGAGAAATTCAATACCATCTAGATAAGGTTTACCTTTCTGCCAGTAACTATCAAATTTCTTATACTTTATATATTGATCCCGTTCCCAATCCACGAATCTAAATGGCCCTGTCCCGATCATATGATCCTCGGCCCGTTTTTCCGGTGTGGTGGGTGTATTGATGGCTTTGGCCGATGCCATCATACCGCTTCCCAGAGCCATGGTGGAAAAGATGGAAGTACTGAACTTGGTGAGATTAAGGCGAACGGTATAGTCGTCAACAACATCAACGGATTTTATTTCCCGTATCATGACACCGCCCTTTTCGTTCTTGGTTTCAAAATTGACCTTCACGGCCTCGGCGTCAAAGGGCGTGCCGTCTTGAAACTTGATCCCTTTCCTGATACCCATAATAATGGCGTTCGCTTCAGGCTTGATATCGAAAGATGTGGCCAAGACGAAAAGAGGTTCGCCTTCCCAGTCCATCCGTATAAGATTTTCCATGACCGGTGGTGCCGCGGTTGGATAACTCAATCCCCTTTCGAATGGGGCGCCCAAAACCGTCGTACTACGTCTTCCAATAATCTTGAGGACCCCGCCGTATTTGGGTGTACCTCCTGATTCCGCAAAGGCCCCCCATACGGGAACGATCAACACGGCCAAGCAAACGAGAACACAGATTCCGGTTTTCATCCATTTCATCTTCATCCCTCCTACTTTAGTTGTTCGCATTAATATCCTACCATCGGCCAATACATGCTTTTTCAAAAAACCGAAAACATCCTTTGCTTTCTTTCTTCTCAGGCTGCCCTGTCATATTCCATCCTTGCCATGATATCATCCTGGATGGCGGTTGTAAGTTGCACATAATAGGCACTGTATCCGGCGACCCGGACAATGAGATCACGATGTCTCTCAGGTCGCTTTTGGGCGTCCTCCAGGATCTCCCTGGTCGTAACGTTGAATTGAACGTGTTTTCCACCTTGATTAAAATAGGTCTTGATCAAATAGGATAGTTTCCTCATATCATCCGTGGTCTCCAAGGCTGAAGGGTGAAACTTCATGTTCAACAACGTTGATTGGTAAGGTTCTTGATCAATGGACATGGCGCTGCGGATCAGGGCCGTAGGACCGCGGGTGTCTTTACCCTGGGCTGCCGACATGGTTCCGTCAGCCAGGTTTTCACCGGCGTAACGTCCATCAGGGGTCGCCCCGGTCATGGCACCACCCGGACCATGAGCGGTGATGGAGATACCGGTAGGCTTGAAAGTTCCACCCAAGATGGAATAAAAAGATCCGGTCGTATCCGCCCAATATTGATAAAGATCCCTTGCTATGGTGTCGACGTATTCATCTCCATTTCCGTACTTGGGTGCAGCGAGGCACATCCTGCGGATTTCCTGGTTTCGATCCCCCTGCCAATTCGCCACTAGGGCCTGCTTCAATTCTTCCTGGGTGATCTTTTTTTCATCAAAGATCAATTTTTTGATGGCAGCCATGGAATCAGCTACATTGATCATGCCGACCACATTAAGACATGCCGCATTTTCAAAAGGCAATGTCCGTTCATAAACATCCTTGCCCGCTTTGATGGCATCATGCATCAACGATGACCAAACCGGCGACGGCGTCAAATCGGCCATAACCTGCAAAAGGATATTGTGTTCCTCAACGGTCATGCTCATAAAATAATGAAGCTGTTTTTTAAAGGCATCCACGAGTTCATCGAAACTCTTGAAATCTTCAAATTTGCCCGTAAAAGGACCCAATTGTTTACCTGTCCGGGGATCGAACCCGTCATTCAAGCTGATTTCAAATACCCTGGGTGCTATGAACATCCCGAAGGCCATGGTGGCACCCGATTTTCCAGGTATATTGGCTTCCAGACATCCACCCAAGGCGTATTCACGGGCGTCTTCAATAGGGACTCCTTGATTGGTAAAGTAATTGATGAATGACTTGTCACCCACAAAGGCGGGCATGCCTATTCCGGTCTTGACCACATCTATGGCCTTGAGCATCAAGTCTTCTGGTGTCTTGTCATGAACCCGTAAAGTAATGGTGTGATGAGGTGTTTGACACTCTTTAGCGGCATCCAAGATAAGGTAGGTCAATTCATTGGTTGCATCCTTTCCTTCGGGTGTGACCCCTCCGATTACCCAGTTGTTCCATCGTGCCATTCCCGACCACTTCTCCCGCTGGAGCTTTCCGCCTGCAACACCGTTTACCTGCATGACTTTTATCCGCAGGCATATGAGCAATTCAAGGACCTCTTCATCGGTAATCAGACCCGCTTCCTTATCATTCTTGTAAAACGGATACATAAACTGATCAAACCTACCACCGGCCGTTGTTCCACCCCCAAACAAGACCCAGGTAAACCAGAATGACTGCATAGCCTCATAAAAAGTTCTTGCCTGTTCACCCGGGACCCTATGGCAGGCCTCTGCGATTCGCTCAAGTTCTTTCTTGCGTGCGGGATCTTTTTCCTTGGATGCCATATCCGAGGCCAAATCACCGAATCGGTCGGCAATTCGAACCACTGCGCGATCTGCTATGATCACGGCTTGAAGAAAATGGGCCTTTTTAATAGCCTCTAGGCTGGTGTAACGTAAGTTAGTTAACTCCTCCTCCGCTTCTCTAATGATCGCATTGAATCCCACATTAAGGACCTTACCAAAGTCTAAGACATCCAAGCCCCGGCCCCCGAAACCAGCCCATCCGCCTCCGGCCCGGCCGAAACCTCGACCGACACCTTTTTCCTTCCAAGGTGGGCAAAGGATACCTGATTGTATAAAGGGCCACATCCTTTCATCGTCGTATAATTGGCCTTGCCTCTCCGGGATCAGCCGACCCTTACCTTTCCAGTAATCATCCATGGTCCGCAAAAGCGCCTCATCTTCATCGGTCAGAAAGAACCGTTCCTTTCCCTCCTTGAGCTCTTTAAGATCCTCAGGTGGCCAGGTGGGGGCACCGGCTTCCATACCCATGGGCTTACTGGCGACATTGCCCACAATCAGTTCGTCATCTTCAATAAAGATAGTCTTGTGATCCAGGTAATGGGCGAGGGATTTTGCCATCCTCAGGATCTGCGGCTCTTGATCCGTTTGTTTGAGTGATTCCGTAATGTACCCTATCCTCTCCACGCATATGGGATATCGATCCACGTGAAGTCGCTCTTTTAAACGTTGTGTTCTTTCGTTCATTTTAACCTCCTAAGAAAGATGAATATCTTTAATCTAAATAGAAACAAGATACTTTTTCCCGATACGTACCGCTTTCTCCGGTTCCGTATCAGCCAAAAGGCCGATCGCGAAAAGGATATACTTTTTATCTATTAGAAACTTTGGATTTTTCGGCTTAAGAATCAAAGGATTATTGTCACTAAATAAAGCGCCCTCTAAAATCTTGAGTGGATTTTTTCCGAACGCGAAAATACCTCCAGTACCAATGATTGTCTTTATATGAGTCAAGTCCTTTCCTCTTTGAATCCGAACCATCCCTGTGGATGTAAAAATCTGCTCCAACTGCCCGGAATGCCTTTCCACGGCCATCTCCAGGGCCGATCGAGCCAAGGCGATGTCTATTTCAAAATCCTCATCCGTCTTTGGAAGATCGCGGATGTCTTCAGACAAGTGCTTGATTTTTGCCTCCAGAGCCGTGGGTGAACTGGTCAGCAATCCATATCTGCAAAGCCGATCTATTCCCACGGCCTCTAGGATCGATACGGCATTATATCGTAAGCCCAAATCCCCTTCAACGGTCCTTTTTGAAAAGGGTTCCGGCAGGCCTTTTTCCATTACGTTTGGATCACTGGGATGTCCATGGGCGATGGAATGGACATCGGTCGTTGCCCCACCAATATCAATAAGGATAAGCTCCCCCAAGCCGCTTTCAGGGCCACTTCCCAAAGACATGATTTCTGCTGCCTTAAGTACGGCCATCGGGGTCGGCATTAAGACCTGATCCACCAATGTGATGGCCTTATCAAGACCTTTTGCATGGATGATCCGATTCATGAAAATCTGTCGAATGGCCTCACGACTCGGTTCAACATTCAATCTATCCAGATCTCCCAGAACATTATCAACAATCGTCACACCTGGCTTGGTTGGTTCAAGTATGTTCTTTATGGTATCCACACAAGCCTTGTTGCCCGCCACCACGATCGGTGCTTGAATGTCTGAATCAGCCAGCATTCTAGCATTATGGAGGATAACATCCTCATTGCCGCCGTTGGTTCCTCCTGCCAACAAGACAATATCAGGGCATAATGTTTCCATCTTCAGAATTTCATCGTGATTTAGCTTGTAACAAAATGCCCCTTTCACTTTGGCCCCCGCGCCCAGAGCCGCCATCTGGGCCGCTTTCATTGTAAGACCGGGAACCAATCCGATGACAACTAATCCCAAACCTCCTGCGGCGCTGCTGCTGCTCAGTTTGACATGAAATTCGCAATCGAGAAGTTCTGAATTTTGAGATCGAAGCCTCTTTAGAGCGGACTGAAAGCCAATCTCAATATTTCGATCTACCGTGCTGTTGGACTGGCTTTGCCCTACGAGGACTTCATTGTCTAAATCGATTGCTACTACTTTGGTGTATGTACTACCAAAATCCGTAAAAAGACCGATCCGGGACAAATTAAAAATCCTTTCGAAATGAGTAAGTGATGAAAATCAGCTTTCGGCTTTTTCCCTGATTTTTGGACGCAGGTCGCAGTTTAATCCTTAACTGATAAGTGGTCGGGGGGCAGTATGGACCGTCAAAATGTTTACTAGGACAACATTCGTCTCCCTAATTCCTTCCCAGCCGGATAAGGAAGAGTAACGGGTATACGCTAAGTCACAACATGTTTGGGCAACTCCTCTGACAATCTTTTCCTCGTTTTAACGAAAAAAGCCTCGCCATCCGGTTTAAAAGCGGGAAGTTCCCATTGCATATCCTGTAGGGCTTGCAGGACTGAAGGCATCATGAGATACGGTATGGAGATGAATTGTAATCCATCCGGGAACAGATTACGGCGGCCCATCCCATGACTCAAACCCGTTAACCCATAATTGATTTCCCCGCTCAAATAGGGATAGGCATAGATCCAGGCACATCCCATTATGCACGTAAATTTACTCGTCCAAATCTTTGCCGTTCGATAGCTGGCGGCTCTAAGCAATATTTGTGTTTGACGTGTATTATCGGTGAAGATAATCAAGACATCCGGGTCGAAGGAAAACTTATTGAGCGGTGCAAAAGAAACATAATTGATTAATCCGTTGCTGATTTCAGGAAGTTGGGGATACAAACGACTTGCGGATCGAGGTTCTTCATAGACCTCGATGGCCGTCGCGAACTCTCCGCTCAAGGAGACTGGCAGATGTTCCCCCATCCCTACCACGGCACCACCACAAGTGATATTGTTTTTATCGATATAAAAGGCATTTCCTTCTTGAGCTTTTTTTAACATGATACATAAGGTTGTGTTCTCACCCAACCTTTGAAGATGCTCAGGTCGTTTGTAAGTATATTTCACGCATACGGGAGACCGAGTAAAATGAAATTGTTTAAAAATGTCATAATCATTTTTGGTTAAGGGCATTGGTTCTCCTTTTAAAGGTTATGTCGCTTAAAAATGAAAGATTGAAGAGCTACAAGACTCCTCGTAATCTTGGGTCAAGGGCATCCCTTAAGCCGTCTCCCACCATGTTGAAACTGAATACAACAACCATGACCGCAAAACCGGGTATAAGAGAAAGGAAGGGATGAGTTCTTAAGTATTGATAACCCTCATAAACAATCGTCCCCCAGGCAGCCATCGGAGGCTTGATCCCGACACCCAAAAAACTTAATGAAGCCTCGGCCAGGATCGCCATCCCGATCATCATGGTGATCTGTACGATTAAAGGAGGTAAACAATTCGGAAAAATATGTCGTAACATGATGCGGATATTGGTCGCTCCCATCGAACGTCCCGCCAATACAAAATCGTTTTCTCTCACCGATAGGGTCTGGCCATACATCAGCCTGGCATAGGAGGGTGTAAGTCCGATTGTCAACGCAACGATCACATTTTTCAGGCCGCCGCCAAGAATACCGGCGATAAGAAGCGCCAGAAGAACCATGGGAAAAGCCAGCAGACCGTCGGTTATTCTCATAAAAATCATACTGATCCAGCCTCCCGAATACCCGGCAATCAGGCCTATGGTCATACCAATGATAGCAGCTGCTCCGACCGCGAATACGCCCACCAGAAGAGCGATGCGACTACCGTAAATCATTCGGCTGAATAGATCCCTTCCTAGAGCGTCCGTCCCCAGCAGATGGTCTTTACAGGGTTGAAGCAGTGTTTTGCTCATATCCAAGGCATAAGGATCATAAGGGGCTACCCAGGGTGCAAAAATAGCTGTTATAATAAGCGCCAAAATGATGACCATTCCGAATACAACCAGACCTCTACCAAAAAAAACACGACAAAAACGTTTGAACTCAGTGGAACGAGGTGGCTGTTTATTTTGAGTCCCTTTCTTCATACATTTATCCCGGCCGATTAAAGAGCCTGTTCCTTAATCATAGCGTACCCTAGGATCCAACCATCCGTAAGTGAGATCAATGATCAGGTTGATGAATAATACGGCTGTGACCATCACAAGAATAACACCCTGCACAAATGCATAATCATGCGTAATAATACCTGACACAGCCAATCTTCCCAGACCAGGAATATTAAATACGGTTTCAATAATCACGGCGCCCCCCAGGACATTGCGAAACACGATACCCGTCATGGTCATAACGGGGATAAACGCATTCTTCAGTGCATGTCTCGATATGACGATCCGCTCTTTTAAACCTTTTGCCCAGGCGGTTCGTATATAGTCCTGACCCATTACTTCAAGCATGCTTGATCGCGTCTGACGGGCGACCGTCGCAAGGGGAAACACGGCCAAACAAAAGACTGGCATGATCAATTGCTTGGTACTCATCATCAAATCACTAAAGGGGGATGTATAACCTTGCACCGGAAGGATTTTCAGGGAAATGGAAAAAACAAAAACCAGCAGGATCCCCAACCAGAAGGACGGTACAGTGATACCCAAATTAGCCGTGATCGTGACCAATGAATCCAGCCATCGCCCACGTTTGACCGCACTGACCACACCCAGAATCGTACCGAGGATACCGCTGAAGATCATGGCCAGTAGACCGATATAAAGTGTTATAGGGAGCCTTTTTTTGATCTCATCCGTCACACTCGTATTATAAATCAATGAATTGCCAAGATCGCCGCGAAAGACATGGACAAGCCAATCAATATACTGGACCATCATCGGTCGATCCAATCCATACTCGTGTCTGATTTCGTCAAGCCGTTCATCCGATACCCTTCCAACCTCTTCGGGGGTCATGATCACCAGGATAGGATCGCCCGGTAACAAGCGCATCGCAAAAAACACGGTCATGCTGACAAATAGAAAAACAAACAAGGATTGCACGAATCGACGTATGATATATGCTGTCATATTTGCCTTGTTGCTTCAAAAATCCACGGGCACGATCCCGATTGTTTTGAAATCGTGCCCGCAAAGGTATTCATTGAAACGATATCACTTGCTTAGCCAGACACTTTCCGGCGCCCAATCGTAGTTGCTTGCAAAATCGAGGAATCCGGTGTCATGTACCACGCCCGGTCTTAATGAACGAGGAGCCCCGATGTACCACAATGGAATGGCCGTGGCTTCCTCCGACCATAATCTCACCGCCTGCTCGATCTTGCTCTGATCTATCTCAATCGTACCGATTATTTCATCTACTAATTTATCAATCCCCGCCGGCCTCTTCATATTGACATAATCTCCGCTGGAGGTGGCCGCATAAGTCGTCAAGGTCCGGCCAAGGTTTGCATAAATACTCCAAGGGGCGGCCATCAGGCCGTTCTTCCATCCGCCTCGTCTGGCTTGTCCGTACTTACCCATATCCGGGAACTCCAATTCGGCCTGGATCCCGACCTGCGCGTAATAGCCTTGTACGGCAGCCATGATTTCACGCGATGTCCCGGGGAAGATCATGATCGTGGTCTTAAATCCATTGGCGTAACCGGCTTCTTTGAGTAATGATTTGGCCTTGGCCGGATTATATTCACGGCCCTTAAAATCGGAGATGTAACCTTTATTGTAATCACATGGGAATTGGTACGCGGGTTGCCAAAATCCCTGCCCTAATGCCTTCATGATCGCCGGTCGATCAAGGGCATATTCCAAGGCCTCGCGGACCCTCTTGTCGGCATAAGGAGAATCCGGATTGGCACTATCGGGCATGAGATTAAAAGATCCATCATGCCGATAAATGCTCTCAAATCCTTTGGCTTTCAGGTCAGCGCCGACTTTAAGGTTCGGACTGTATAACGCATCGCCTTCTCCCGCTTCCATGGCGGCGGCTTGTGTGACCGGGTCCGTGATCACGAGCAGCTCGACCCGATCCACATAAGGTTTACCTTTTTGCCAATAATCCTCAAAGCGCTCATAGATGGTGGAGACATCACGATCAACACTGACGAATTTGAAGGGGCCTGTTCCTACGGGATGCCAATTCATTTTGTCCTTGCCCATGGTTTTATAGGCGGTTGGAGAAACCATTAATACGGTTCCGATATCCTCCAGGACCGTGTTCTGCCATTCATTCAGGTCGACTTGAATCGAATAATTATCGATAACTTTTATTGCGGTCCAGCGGTTTGATCCCGGAATCTTTGCCTCCTTGCATGCCTCAAGATTAAATTTGGCAGCCTCTGCATTCCAGTCCGTTCCGTCATGAAATTTTACCCCTTTTCGGAGATTAAAGGTAACGGAACTTCGATCCTGTGCAATCTTCCAGCTCGTTGCCAGCATAGGTTCCATGCGCAGATCCAAATAAAGACGCAAAAACGATTCTAAAGCACATTCGGCATCCGTCCGGTCGGTTCTTGCTATGCTTGGCCCCCAACCAATGCTGCGCCCGGCCCCCGTGTATCGGATCAATTTAAAGGTTCCACCGGATTTCGGTGCTGATTCCGCGCTAAGCGGATACGCCCAAAGCAGAAAAGATGAAACGCCCAATAAAACCAATGTGAAAATAAAGATCTTTTTCGATTTTTTCATGATCCCCTCCTCCTTTTCTTTTAAAGGTCCTTGATTATTGAAGCATCCTCCGTCTCTTCATTTACGCTAAAATGATTATACCACGTATCCGTTGTGTCAGGCATTAGGATTTGGTCTGATTGAAAAACCCTAAGCACCGTTGATCAATCATTAATTAATTCTTTGACCTTGTTCGCAAAAGCTGGAAGAGCCGTTTCCCAATCGGCTACCAAACCGAACTTCGAGACCTTAAAAATGGGCGCAGTCTTATCTTTATTAATAGCAATAATAGTTTCCGATCCAGAGCACCCTGTGACGTGCTGACTGGCCCCTGAAATTCCCACGGCGATATATACCCGGGGAGCGACAATTTTCCCTGTGATCCCGACCTGAATCTTGGTTGACACCCACTCTTCATCGCAAGCCGGTCTGGATGCACCTACTGCAGCATTTTTAAATAATCCGGCAAGATCCTCCAGTTGCTGAAACCCTTCCGGCCCACCTATTCCCCTACCGCCTGAGATGATAATATCCGCATCCTCCAATTTGATACCGTGTGATTCCTCGTTTACTTTATCAATGAGCCGAGTCTTGATTATCGAGTCATCGATATCAATCGTGATGGGGATTATTTCTCCTTTCCGTGTCTCATCTTTCTCCAAAGGAGACATGGTTTTTGGACGGATCGTCGCCATCTGGGGATAGGTTTCGCAATCAAAATCAGCCTGCGCTTTTCCACCGTAAACTTGTTTGGCCATTATACACCTCTTTGTATCAAGATCAATGGTTAAATCAATACAATCGGTGACCAATGCCGTATTCAGGCGAAAAGCGATTCGCGGACCGAGATCTTGTCCCATATCCGTATGCCCTAAAAGAAACGCCTTCGGTTTAGCTTTTTCACATACCTGTATTGCACACTGCACAAACAAATCCGGTTGATATTCCTTTACTTTAGGGTTATCCAGAAGATGGACTTTGTCAGCACCATAGGTGAATGTTTCATCCACTGCCGATTGAATACCCCTGCCCACCAGGATGACATGCACCTCTTCTCCGAAGTTATCCGCCAATCTTCTGCCCGCTCCGAGCATTTCCCTGGTTATGGAGGCCAATTTTCCATCAGCGGTCTCCCCAAAAATGACAATACCCCTATAGATATCCATTATACCGTCCTTTAGATAATTTTTTGACTCCGTAGTCTCAAAGCCAGGTTTTCAGCTGCTTCCTGGATCGTTTCGCCTTCAATGAATTCACACTCCACTTCGCGTACCGGTTGATACAGTCGTAGGATCTTTGCTCGTCGACCGGCCTTCCCCGTATCTGATGGTTCCAGACCGATATCCGCCGGTTTCCAGATAAGCGGTTGTATTGAATTTGCTGCGCGAAGTCGTTTGATGGATGGATAACGGGGTTGTCCGAGTTCACTACTCACGGTGACAAGAGCGGGTAACGCCATTTCAATAATTTCATATCCATCTTGCGTGACTTTTTCAACCGTCGCCTTCCCTTCTTCAACCTCAATTTTTCGCGCGATGGTCACACAGGGGATACCCAGTATTTGAGCGATGCCCAAACCAACCTGACCGGCATTGGAATCAGCGGCTTGCCGACCGCATAGGATCAAATCATAAGATCCGATCTTTTTGATGGCCATTGCCAGAGCATGCGCGGTTGACCAGCTATCTCCGCCGACGAAACCCTCATCATCAAGCAATATAAATTCATCCGCCCCCATAAGTAAAGGTTTCCGGGCGACCACCAAATCCAATTGATGACCTAGGTTTAGAACAATGACCTTCGCACCGGTTTTATCTTTGATTCGCAAGGCAGCTTCAACGGCCTGTTCATCAAAGGGATTGACCACCTTCAGGACATTATCCGCGCTCACCAGGGTGTTGTTGTTCATATCTATTTTAAAAACGTCAGAAGAGGCATCCGGGTCTCTAACCTCTTTCATGCAAACGATAATGTTCATGATTACTCCTGAAATATTTTTGAATATCGAACAAGGAGCAGTAGAAAAATATACGTCACTTTAAGATGGGGCATTCCTTGCTCGATATTCCGCGGAGGGTCGGGGAAAAAACAATAAAAATGTTCCAATAGGCCATGAATAACCAGGATCTACGGGCTCTTATAAAACCTTCGAGGCCTTGATCATATTCAATGTACCCGTTGATCCGCCGTGCCAAATACTCAGATGCATACGGGCCCAACGTTCGAACGGCAGTTCTTTTTGGGGAGCCATTCCGCCATAAATTTCAAAACCGATCTCCACCATGCGCAGAATGACTTTCTTGGTGAACCAATTCACATACCACCATCCCTTCGGATCAAGCAATTCCCCTTTGCCCATGCTCTCCCAGGCATCTTGATAGATCATAAGTCTAGCGGCTTTTAAAAGGGCGTCCCCCTCAGCCAGTAAAACACCGACATTACTATGTTGGATAATCGGTTTCCCGCCCTGTATCCTGGCCTTGCAATAGTCGATCATATCTTCCAAAACCTTTTCGGTCTCTCCCAGGGCCGCCATGAGGTGGATGGTTTTTCCGGCAAGACGGGATTTCATGATCTCAAAACCACCATTCACAGGACTGGTTCGCAGTCGATCGGGGACCCTGACATTCTCAAACCGCATTTGCACATTGGCGGTGATCTCATTTCCCATCATGTCGTTTACACGGGCAATAGACCACCCTGGTGTCTTTGTGGGAACGACAAATGTGGTCACGGCCTTAGTAATTGGGGCATCTTTATCCGTCCTGCAGGAGACGATAATATAATTGGAGACCCCTCCGGCGGTACAGAACATCTTTTCACCGTTAAGCACCCACTCATCGCCATCTTTCTCAGCAAAGTATTTACCGGTGGAAGGGTCATTAAAAGGCAACAGGTAGTCACTGCCGTGGTTAGGTTCGGTAATGGAAGCGGCGCACATGGTCCTGCGATCGTTCATAAAATCCGTAAAAACCTCATACTGTATTGCTTTTGGAGCATAAATCAACGAGCCTATGTGTTTCCAGGCTATGGTAAAGATGCGAGCAACCTGGCCGCCGTAATACCCCGCCGCTTCCGCAAGGGCAGTCAAAGCCAGCCAGTTTTCTCCAAACCCGCCGCCACCATATTCTTCAGGTACCGTCAATTGACGTAATTCCGCATCATGGGCCTTGCTGATTAAATCCCACGGCATACGGGCCATTAGATCTTTTTTGGTTGCATTAGGGGGAATGGGCGTATCCGCCAGGTCGTTTAAGGCCTGCCGATCCACCTCCCTTTCACAAAACTCCTTCATAAGCATGACCAAACTTTTATCTTCATCTCTAAGATAAGGGATATTTAAATCCATTTTTGTCTTCCTCCTTTATTCTGTTTTTGGTTCAGGACTATGTTTGGCGATATTCATTTTAAAAAATCATCACCGTTATTTTGATTTTTCAATTCCGATCCTTTCGTTCGTATGAAACACGAAAAAGCCTCGTATCGAAATGGAGTCTCCTCTAACCTCATCTGAGGGTTTTTCAGGTCGTTGATCAATGTAGAAAGCCCTTTATGAGGAGATGTATAGGGTTTGCATGGGATTCTATGGCGCAGGAGTTGGATCTAGTGAGGGATGGAGCAAAAAGAGTACCAATATATTATAAAAGGTTTAAAAATCCCTTTATTCACCTGATCAACCGATTGAATAGAATTATAACCATTTGAAATAAATAGGTAATAAATAATTTTATCATGAGCGTTAAAATGTGATAAGACCTTTCGTAAAGAATCGAAGACAGATAATGGCGTTGGATATCCTTCCAGGACACATTGATAAATGGGGATCACCTATCTGATTGATCGATATTTCGAGTGTAAAGATCGAAATTTCGCACATATCGCTTGACATATCGAATTAAAAAATGGTTAATGCGGTAAACTACTTTTTTATGCGTTATGATAAAAAGCCATGATTAAACGCTTTTGAAATCTAACCATCATATTTCGGATACCTCGAACCTCAAAAAAACAGACCCAAAGGAGGCCGCCATGATGGAGCAAACCATTCACCAAGAAACCATACCCGTTCGGAATTTTCCAAAAGACCATGATTTCTTACTCGCTCTGGCATCCCACTTCGAGGGGGATTTCTTAATCGATTGGTTAGGGGATATAACCGGACAAAAAGCGTCTCTCTTACTGGCCGTCCTGGAAAATGGGGTCCGTCAACAATGGTTGATCAGCAAAAAACCCGGTGTCTATTCTTTCAAAAACAATAAAATTCAAAAAAAGTGGCAGGATCATCTGAACCATGTGGAAAAAGAGCAATTTCACCGAACCATCGCCACACTATTCATGAGCGAGCTTCCGGAACCTGATAATGTCATTCCCATCGCCCGCCATCTTCTGCACACCACCAATGATGCCAAGTGTTGCCGATGGTTGCTCAAGGCCGGATACATGCACATGGATGCTTTTAATATGGATGAAGCAGCCAAGTGCTTTAATAAGATTATCAATGACCTTTCAACCGGATTGGGCGAAGAGGAAGATTTGCTTTTTATCGAGGCAGCGATTGAATACTCCAACATATCAACCGCCCGCGATGATATCATGAAGATCCTTTCTCTGCTCCAGAATGCCATGGCCCGGGCCGAAAGAAACGGTATCGAAAGATACCAGGCGCTCTTGGATATGCACATCGCCAAAAACAAATGGCTCCTTACAAGGTTCGACGAGGCATTGGAGCATTTCGAGGCTGGCATTTCCAGAGCGAAAAAATTGGCGGATCCCGAGCTGCAGGGCCCCATGACGGCATTTAAAACCTATTTTCTTTTTTGGCAAGGTCGTTTCCGCGAAGTCATACAGGAATATGAGCGTTCAAGGCCGGATGTGGATAATTATCCTCTTGGACAATTCCCCACGGTTGCCGCGATCACCGTGGCCCGAGCCTATACCATGATCGGACAGTTTACCCAAGGTCTTGGAATGCTTGACAATATCCGTGAGCATTGCCTGTCCATCGGTAATCTATATATGGCGGCTCGAACCGCACTGACGATCGCCAGCGCCCTTGTGAGCATCCGTCGATTAAACGAGGCATTACAATACTTGGATAAATCACTCCAGGAAGGAATAAAAAGCCAAAATTATTATGTCATACTCATCACCAAATTCCTATTGGGCTATACTTATTATCTGACTGGAAAGGAAGGCCGATCCATAGCTTATCTGCGTGAATTTCTTAAACACAGCAGTGACACCAATGTGAGTTTATGGATCCATTCACAGCTTTTGGAAATCTGCTGGGCCATGGAAGAAAGAACCCTTTCGCAGATCAAAAGGCTTTCTATTGAAGAACAGGTTCAATTACAGTTGGACGCGAAGAGCGCTTTTACCAAAGGCGTTGCCTATCGATTTAAAGCCATGCTCGAAAAAAAGAACCATCGGCCGGAAAAGGATATTGCGCGTTCCCTTGATTCATCCATCGAATATCTCCAAAAAACAGGTAATCCCATTGAGCTGGCAAAATCCCAATTGGAGTTGGCGCGGATGTACCTTTCTTCAGGCCAGGAGGCAAAGGGGAGAAGACTAACCCAATTGGCCTCTCAAACGCTCGAATCGCTTAATCCCGCCCTTATACCGGATGAACTCAAATCGCTTCTTACCCATCGCAGTCATGAAGAACCCCGTCTAAAAGAGATGATCGACCTTGGTTCCCAAGTGGTTCACCAAAATGATGATAAACAATTATTATTGGATATCCTAACAAGGGCCAATCGAATGATAGGGGCTGAAAGAGGGGCTGTTTTCCTGTTTGAAAAAGAATCCCAGACTTTTCAAATCAGGGCGTCTAAAAATTTGACCATTGATCAAGTCAATCATGCTGATTTTACGGTTTCTTTAAAAACGATGAAAGACGTGGCCAATTCTGGTAAGGGCCACATCATGGGTGAAGCCCCCAAAAAGGCCGAAAACGGCCAATCCGGAAACGTCGATGTCATTCGCTCCAGTATATATGTACCCATCATTCTAAAAAATAATATATTGGGCGTTCTATACCACGATAACCGGCTTCTTTCCGATGCCTTTAAAAAATCCGACCTTGAACTCCTTTCCTTTTGTACCATTTTAATCGCTTATCAACTGGAAAATATGCGGACCAATCAAGTGATTAAAGAATTCAAACAAAAATTCAATGAAGAGAACCTTAATAAAAAACCACTTTCTATTCAGTTAAAAAATCCGAAAGGTGTTATCGGAAAAAGCGAGGCTATCCAAAATGTCTTGACCCAGATAGCACAGGCCGCCCCTACTGATACGACCGTCTTGATCCTTGGAGAAACGGGTGTTGGAAAAGAATTGATAGCCAGGGCCATTCGAAAAAAGAGCCTGCGAGAAAAAGGACCCTATATCAGGCTTCAGTGTAGCGCTCTACCGGAAAGTCTCATCACTGCCGAATTATTTGGCCATGAAAAAGGGGCTTTCACCGGGGCTACCTACCGGCGTATCGGACGTTTCGAGCTGGCGCACAAGGGAACATTGTTCTTGGATGAGATCGGAGATTTGCCACTAGAAACCCAGGTGCGTCTATTGAGGGTTCTTCAGACGAAAGAATTCGAGCGAATAGGTGGTGAAGGCAAGATCCTTTCGTCCGATTTCAGGTTGATTGTGGCCACCAATCAGGACCTTGAGAATCTTGTCTCATCAGGAGCGTTTCGCGCGGATCTCTACTATAGAATTAACATCTTTCCCATTCATGTACCCCCTCTCAGAGAAAGAAAGGAAGATATTCCCCTCTTGGCCGAACATTTTCTGAATATTTACGGTCCTAAATCCGGGAAGACATTCAAAGGCATACCTGATAAAGAAATGCAAAAGATGATGAATTATGATTGGCCGGGTAATATTCGAGAATTGGAACATACCATAGAGCGCAGCACTATTTTATGTTCGGGGCCTTATTTATACTTACCAGTCCTGCAAACCATAAAAACGAATCATGATGAGACTGGGGCCTTCCCAACCCTTGCCCAGAATGAACGCCAATGCATATTAAAAGCACTCCAGCAAACGGGGTGGAAATTAAGAGGACCCGGCGGGGCCGCAGAACTCCTGGATATTCATCCATCAACACTGGCGTCCAGAATGAAAAAATTATCCATCAAGCGGCCGAAAAGAGCTCAAACAAGGACGCAGGTCATATGTGATGAGGCTTAGAGATCTTAGCTTTTAGAGATCAGGTATCAGGAAAATAATACGTCCGAATTTTCAGGCCCTGCCACCAGTGGCCTTCTGAGATATTTCCAGAAAAAAATACACCGTCAAACGTCAAAGAAATGACTATATCATGACACTTATCTATAACATCCTCCAAGTATCGTGAAACCAAGGCGTTAAAATCACCAAAAAATACCCGATCTGATCAAAAGCATAATGGCACACCTGTTGCTTAAATGATAATGGTATTTTAAATGGTTTTTAATGATCGAAATTTGAAATCGGCCAAGAGGATCCCCGGTATTCCACAAATGGATAATCATGGAAGAGAGTATGGAAAAGAGTAACCTTTGTCATGTTGACAAACGACACTTCTTGCAGATGGAGATACTGGAACAGGTATTTGATAATGCCCAGTTGGGAATTGTTATCGCCAATAATGATCAATTCATTGAACGTGTTAACCCTGAATTTACGAGAATATTTGGGTATAAAGCAGAAGAGGCAGTAGGAAAGCCAATCATTGATCTCATTTTCCCAGATAAGTCCGATGATAAACCGAGCGATTTAACTGAGAGATTGGAAATGGGTGAACGGTTTGAATACGAAGCGACACGTCGTACTAAGGAAGGTCGAATGATTCATGTTTTGTGCAAAGTTGCCCCCATCATCATTAACGGGAAAAAGGTAGGTGGATATGCATTATATTCGGATATTTCTAAACGCATAGAAGCTCAGGAGCAATTGAAAAGGTCGTATGAAGAAATGGAGATGAGGGTAGAAAGCCGAACGAAAGAGCTTAAAGAAGCCAATGAGAAATTGCATTCGAAAATACAAGATCACGAACTTGCGGAACAGGCACTTCAAGAAAGTGAAGAAAAATTTAGACTGTTAGCGGAAAATTCATTAACCGGGGTTTTTTTTCACCAAGATGGAAGGTTTGTATATGTTAACCACAGGTTTTCAGAAATCTTTGGTTATACCGTTGATGAGTTAATCGGGCAGAGTTTCGAAATGACTGTCCATCCAGATATGTTGGAAGATGTAAGACGAAAAGTCGCAAAAAGATACAGGAAAGAATCTGTTCATCAAAATTATGTCATGAAAATGATCGGAAAAGCCGGCAATTCCATTTGGTGTGATATGCTGGTCAGCACAACCACATACAAAGGTCAACCGGTCGTATCAGGAAACGTTATCGATATTACTGAAAGAAAGTTGGCGGAGGAGCGATTGCTGGAGGCCAATCGTCAACTTGAACAAGTAATCTCAAGGGCCAATGAAATGGCTGATGAGGCAAAAAAAGCCAACCTTGCCAAGAGCGAATTTTTGGCCAACATGAGTCATGAAATACGAACACCCTTGAACGGTGTGATGGGGGTTTTGAATCTCCTGCTTTCTACGGAGCTCAATAACGAGCAACTGGAGCTTGTCGAGACCGGGAAAAGGAGTTCAGATAGCCTCCTCACCGTGATTAACGATATCCTTGATTTTTCCAAGATTGAGGCCGGGGAGCTGGACCTGGAGTTTCTCAACTTTGATCTCCGAAATACTGTTTACGAAGTCGTACAGCTTCCTGCGATACTTGCCTATGAAAAGAGGTTGGAGTTTGCCTATCAGATCCATCATGGGGTCCCGTCACTTCTCAGGGGAGATCCGGGGCGTCTTCGCCAGATACTCCTGAATCTGATTAATAATGCCATCAAATTTACAAAAAAAGGGGAAGTTCTGGTACATATCATTTTAGAGGAAGAGACAGATACACATGCAAAAATAAAGTTTCAGGTGAAAGACACAGGAATCGGCATACCTAAAGATAAATTGGATACTATTTTTGAATCTTTCAAACAGTCCGATTCTTCCACAACCCGCGAGTATGGAGGAACAGGTCTTGGTTTGAGTATCTCTAAAAAGCTTGCAGGAATCATGAATGGTGAGATCGGCGTAGAGAGCGAACAGGGTGAAGGATCAACATTCTGGTTTAGCGTTCTTTTTGAAAAGCAGCCCCATGTAGAAAGAAAGGAAACAGATCCGCCGGTTGTGCTTAAAGGGAAACGATTTCTGTTGGTCAGTACTCATCGAACAAACCTCAATATCCTCAAAGGTTATATCGAATCTTGGGGTTGCCACTGTGATGTGGCCGATGCAGGAGAAATGGCCCTATCATTGATGAATGCTGTCGCTAAAGTCGATTCGCCTTTTGACGCCGTTATCATTGACATGCAGATGCACGGAATGGACGGAGCCGAGATTGGGAAACGGGTCAAAATGAATCCCATGATAAAGGACACCATAATGATTATGCTTACCTCTCCGGGGCTGAGAGGGGATGCTTCGAGGCTGGAAAAGCTGGGCTTTGCGGCGTATCTGACAAAGCCTATTCGAAGATCACTGCTCTTTGGTTGTCTGGTCAACGTGTTAGGGAGCAGGGAGCACAGGTCGCATAATCAGGAGGCCCGGATCATCACAAAACATTCAATTTCAGATGAGAGGAGGAGCAAGGTCCGAATCCTTGTTGTCGAGGACAACATAGTCAATCAGAAGCTGACACTGCGATTGATCGAAAAATTCGGCTTTAAGGTGGATGCCGCCGCCAATGGAAAAGAGGCCCTGAAGGCGTTGGAGAGTTATCCATATGATATTGTTTTGATTGATGTTCAGATGCCTGAAATGGACGGACTTGAGGCGACAAAGATTATCAGGGACCTGCGATCCAAAGTTATGGATCATGACATTCCGATCATTGCCATGACGGCTCATGCCATGAAAGGTGACAGAGAACGCTGTCTTGAAGCGGGTATGAATGATTATATTTCTAAACCCATTCAACCTCAGGAGTTATTTAATGTAATTGGAAGATTTGTTTAAAAATAGTGTTGAAAACCGCCCAGTCATGTTTGACATTCGCGTTGTTTTCGATCGCTATTTTCCGGCCAATTCTTCCGCAAAAAGCGCCGCACCCAAGGCCCCTATGATCTGGGGTTCAGGGGCGATATGTGCCTTTACTTCCAGATTCCTTTCCAGTCGTGACACCACCCCCTTATTTTTAGCAATACCACCGCTGATAGCAAAATCTTTAGTCATTCCAACTTGTTTGATCAACCTTTGAATCCTTTCTGTTAGGGCCTCACACACCCCGGCCAGGATATCATTCACATACGTTCCTTTTCTTAAAAGCGTGATGACATCACCTTGGGCAAAAACTGCGCAAAAACTACTGATTGTGGCAGGTCCTTCCTTGGTCAGGAGTGATAAGTCACCGATATCTTCAATGGCAACATCCAAGGTTTTGGAGATCCGCTCAAGGTACCGCCCTGTACCTGCCGCACATTTATCATTCATGACAAAATTTTGGACCTTCCCATTTCCATCACATTGAATAGCCTTGCAGTCTTGCCCTCCCATATCCAAGATCGTCCTAACCGTTGGAAATACAGATGAAATCCCTCTGGCATGACAAGAGATTTCCGTAATATTTTTTTTCGTGAAGGGAACCTTGATGCGTCCATAACCGGTCGATACAATATATGCCATATCGTTTAAAGATAGACCCATGGGAGTCAACGCCCTATCCATGACCTTCATAGCGGTATCGGCGCTGTTGCTGCCGGTGGGAATGATTGCGGTTGAAAGAACGGAATGATCTTTAATAATAACGGCCTTAGCCGTTGAAGAACCTATATCAATACCGGCTACGATCATGACAGAATATCCCTTCCAATCATCGCCGCTCCCAGAGCACCGATTATCTCAGGATGCTCTGGAACGTTTATGTTATAACCGACTATCTCCTCCAGGGCTAAAATCATGGCTTTGCTTCTGGCCACGCCTCCAACTGCGGTGATGTCCTGCTCTATTCCCAAATCAAGCAGGTGAGGATATATTCGGCCGGAAATCCCCCTAAAAACACCCCAGATGATGTCTTCTATTTTTACACCATCATGGACCAGAGAAATGATTTCCGATTCCGCAAAAACAGCGCAAGTGGATTGTATGGTCAGGTTTTCTTTAGACTGAAGTGCAAGTTCCGTCATCTCCACAAAATCCACCCCCAGGATTGTCGACACCATTTCTATATACGTGCCGGTACCGGACGCACACTTGCTGCTGGAGGCAACCTTTAAGGTCCGCCCCTCTTTGCATTTTACGGCCAACGATTTTCTGGCACCGAGGTCAAGTAAGATTCTGGTAGAAGGTAAGATAGAATGGATTCCTCGGGCGAGACATTGGAACTCCGGTGCTTCTTGATCTGCGAAAGAAATATATTCCCTCCCTGCACCGGTTGCGGTGATGTGTCTAATGCCCGTTGCGGCGACACCGGCTTTTTCAGCGGCCAGTTGGAGCGCCATATGAGCAACCTTTTCTGTTGACTCCGTCCCTCCAGGGACGATAACCCAAACAGGATCCCCATCGCCTTTTGAAATGACCGCTTTGGTCCGATCCATTCCAGCGTCTATGCCTGCCGTTAAAATGATTTTATACCTCCATAAATGAAAAAGACGGTCGCAGCGCACTGGGCGCAAGGCTAGAGGTCTATCATTATACAGAAAATACAATGAAAGCCTTGAATCTTTCGCCTTGAGTCATACGCCTCTTAGCGAAACAAATATATTTATAACATCAAAAAATCATACCTTACAAATTTATCAACATAAGCGAGCCGTGGTATCACTGAAAAACCCCCTCTTGAAGCAGCTCCACGAATTTTTCATCCGGCATTCCCAAAATCCGGGTACAAATAAAGTCATTGTGTTCTCCGAGACACGGAGCTGTTTTAACCTGTGCCGGGGTTTTAAGTAATTTATAAGGCGGGGTAGGATGAGCGCAAACACCAAGTACTGGATGTTTCAGGTTCAGAAGAAAATTTCGTTCTTTTAATTGCGGGTCATTTTCCATTAAATCACGGGCATCCTGCACTATGCCCGCACACACTCCAGCCTTCTGCATCAACCGCATAACTTCTTGGGGGTCACGTTCGGAGGTCCACTCCGCAATGAACAGTTCCAATTCATCCTCATTTGTCCTCCTGGACGCAAGGTCTCTGAAACGCTCTTCTTTGGTCCATGGCGGACTCCCCAAAACACCGCAAAATGCTTTCCACTCTTCATCCGTGAAGACACTGATGGCGCACCATCGATCATCCCCTTTACAGGGGAAAACACCATGAGGGGAAGCCTCATGGATACGATTCCCGTTTCGCGTTTGAATTCGTCCATTGGCCTGCCAATCCAAGAAAGCCGGTCCAATTTGATTGGCGCAAACTTCGAGCATGGCCCCATCAATGTATTGACCTTTGCCGGTCTTTCGACGATAATCTAAAGCCGCAACAATGGCCATGGCCGTGAACAGCGGGAGGATATCATCACCAAAGGCACAGGAGGATGGCGACACAGGTCCCCTGTCCGGCCATCCTGAAAGATCCAGGCGCCCTGAGATCGCATTCCCCATCCCATCCACGCCGCCCATATGGGCATAAGGTCCTGTTTGCCCGAAGATGCTGGTGCTCACCATAATAATATCGGGTTTTATTTTTTGAATATCCTCATATCCCAGACCCAATTTTGTTAAAGTGCCAGGCATAAAATTTTCATTGACCACGTCGGCCCATTGAATCAATCTGTCTAGCACTTCCCGCGCTCGCGGATGTTTGATATCCAATGTTAGGCTATATTTTGAGGTGTTGTAATGAAGGAAAAAAGGCTTATCATCGGGGTTTGTTCTCGATGATATGGACACTTGACGATTGGTTCTGGTCATACACTGGCGTTTGGCCGTCTCCAGACGAATAACCTGTGCACCGTGATCCGCAAGATGTTTGGTATTCAAACTTCCGGCAAGTGCCCAACCAAAATCAAGTACTTTCACTCCCTCCAATGCTTGTATTCTTTTGTCTTCAGTCTTCATGGATCTCTCTATATCCAGAAATTGTTCATTTCTGGATGAACACTAAATGATGCCTCTCTTCTTCAGCACATTGATTTTATCCTTGCTCAATCCCAATTCTCCAATATAAATCTCCTCATTATGCTCCCCAATATGGGGGGCCTGTCTTTTGATAAAATTTTCTGTTTCACTGCAAAGGAAAAAATACCCGGGATACAAAATCTCTTGGTTGGGTTCTGAATTCTCAACTTTTTTCCAAAATGCCCTTGCATCCAACTGAGGGTTTTTCATAACCTCCGCAGGATCACTTACGCCCCACGCCTGCATACCGGTCTGAAAAGCCCTTTCGGTTATTTCCTGCCGTGTATGCATTAGAAAAAATCGACCCAACATGGATTCAAATATATCGAGGGTTTCTCGGGGGAGCGAAGCCATATCCAGACCTTTTGAGCAATTTACCGTCTTGAAAGGATTTTCAGCGCCCTCTTCATCCAGCCACTTTGATAATGCTTGATTGCCGGGGGTCCCCATCGGAACAGGTCCCCCGCGAAAAGCCCAAAAGATATATCCATCTTTACAGGGCCATATCCATTGGGAAGGGACGTTCGCACCAACCAAACTTTTATTTCCGGTCCTTTGTAAAAATCGTTTATCAAACTCCCAAACATAAAGATTGATGGAATCCCGGTTGGCTGTCGACTCCTGGATAGAAACATCCACTTGTTGTCCTTCCCCTGTTCTCTCCCTATGGTAATGGGCGATGATTGTCCCCAATGCGGCATGGGCACCGGCCTCGTAATACGTTACATCAACGGCCTCTTTAACCGGTGCACGGTCAAGGTCTCCATTGGTCATCATTACACCACTCATGGCATAGGTCACCAGGTTGGAAGCTTTGAAGTGAGCGTATGGCCCACTCTGCCCGAATGGTGTTATGGATGTGACAATGATTCTGGGATTTATTCCGCTCAATGCTCCATAACCCAGACCGAGGTCCTCCATATAACCCGGCTGGAAAGATTCGATCACAAAATCGGCCCGTTGAACCAAGCGAGTAAAAAGATCTTTTCCGTCTTTGTTTTTCAGGTTTAAGGTAATGCCGCGTTTGTCCGTATTAAAAGCAAGCCAATAAAGGCTCTGCTCCGGATCTTGAACATCATTTACATATGGAAAAATATTCCTTGAGGAATCACCTCCGGGTTTTTCGATCTTGATGACATCAACGCCCATTGCCCCCAGTATCTTTCCGCACATGAAACCTTTTTCATCGGTTAAGTCAAGGGCGCGATATCCGGTTAATAGACTATCCACTGGTTTTCCTTTCCAAACACATCTGTGCGAATTCTTCCAACCTGTTGGTTAACGTCGCTTCACTCGCGTAATCCCTGTCCCATTGTTTGCCTTCGAGTTGAAGCACTGGAATACCTAATTCTTTTTCCATAGCATCTTCGGTAAGTTTTCGAAGACCTAGCGTGGCTGTACAACCCAACATGCAATAATTGATAACAGCGTCAACGTCAAGATCTTTTGCGACCCAGACCATACCATCCACCCATTTTTTCCCGGTCCCCCCCCAAGTCGAACGCATAACATTTGCGGCCACTTTCTCAAGGGGAGATAATTTTCTCTTCCAATAATCCGGCTTGGGCAGAGGCGTGACCAAGCCGGATGGTCCAGAATAAAAATAGATGACGGAGGCCTTGTTCTTGGCCAGCACATGAAATGGGTTCATAAAAAACGGCCGCGTCACGGACCATAGGATGCGTAACCTCTCGCCGGGGACACCGGCGATTCCTTTCCCGATCCGTTCCGCCATCTCATCCCTTCGAACCTTTGCATATTCCACGCCTTTTGGTGTTGTGGCGCCGTACATACCCGTAAATGCATCGTAGCCTGCGATGGGACTGGGTTTGTGCTTGCGCATCTCGTACATCTCAAGACCGTATTGACGGGCTTCTTCCTCGTATCCCTGCAATTCAACAAGCTTGGTCTCATCATATTTGACCATCCCTGGAAAGGCCCTTTCGGCAAATTCAATAAACGCCTCCAGTTGCCGGGTAACATGTTTCAGGTTGGCTTCATCCTCCTGAAATCCCACATCTATGGAAAATGTATGCTGTTTTTGCGAATGAGATGTAAAAATATGCGATAATAACATAGGGGTACACGCGTGTTGGTCGCATATATACAAATCTTCCTTTGGCATGTCCCCACATTCCGCCATGGCGAAGGGCATGGAGGTCATATCACATGAGTTGTCCACTGGAAGCCCTCTGGTCCTAGCCTCTTCCAGATATTTATCCGGCTCTCCTGTAATGTATGCGGAACCCACGCTGCCTGTCGGGATAAAACCCATGGCCCGGACCAATGTCCCGGCCATAAAGCCCCCTCCTTCCGAAAAAGGCTTTCCAGTTCTCCATGCCTCAAGCTGCTCCTGAGCGAGTTCAAGCTGCATCTCATAACGTATTTTATTTGATTTCAGTTTTGTGGGATCTGGATTTTCTTCAATCTTTTTGATCCGTTTCTGAAGTCTCTCAATATAATATTCATAGAAATTCATGTTTTCCCCCCAAGTGATTCCTTGTTTATCTTTGAGAAGCCGGGAAAGATTAGAGTATATGGTTTAAGACATAAGGGATTCTGTCTTCAATACCAAATCCTCATACCGCAAACCGTAAATCATCATGTGCAGTGAACCGTATACCCCATCACTGTTCTCTTAATTCCTATTTGGTGCCTTTGAACGATTATCACCGT
>JAFGGA010000079.1 GCA_016930835.1 Deltaproteobacteria bacterium | reverse complement strand
TGATATTGAAATGAAAACCCTTTTTCGAAATTATTTAAAGGAAGTTCGCGGGCTTTCGAGGATTGTTGATGAACTATAAAATACCGACAACGGCGGCATTTTTTTAAAGGAGGATGACATGACACAGACCCAAAAGACCTTATTGATTGTTATCATCGTAATCGCCTTGATTATTCTGATACCGTTCTTTTATTTCAAAGGAACATACAACAGCCTTGTAACCATGGATGAGGAGATCAATGGGGCCTGGGCCCAAGTGGAAAATCAGCTTCAACGCCGCTATGACCTGATCCCCAACCTTGTGGAAACCGTAAAGGGCTATGCAGCCCATGAGCGGGAAGTCTTTGTCCAGGTGACAGAAGCACGATCTAGGGTAGCGGGTGCCGGAACGGTATCGGATAAGATCGATGCCAACAACAGCCTTTCATCGGCCTTGTCCAGGTTGCTGGTGGTCGTTGAGCGATATCCGGAGTTAAAGGCCAATACCAATTTTATTCGGCTGCAAGACGAGTTGGCCGGTACGGAGAATCGTATTGCCGTGGAGCGTCGCAGATATAATGAAATGGTAAAAGCCTTTAACTCGCGGATTCGCTCCTTTCCAACCAATTTTATCGCGGGGATGTTCGGTTTCGAGCAGGCTACCTATTTTGAAGTGCCCCCGGAAAGGCAGGAAGCGCCCAAGGTTACATTTTAGAGATTGGAGATGAAACATGATTCGAGCAAAACTTTGGTTTCGTTGCGCGGCCATGCATGATCCGGTTACCCCGATTATCGTAAAGCCAGCGATTATTAGTTGGGATGCCAAGCATCGGCAGGTGGACCTCACCATTGAGCGCGCATTTAAGGGCGATGAACTGATCATGAGGATGAAGGGATGGGTGACAACGGATGTGAAAAAGGTCGTGGAGGTCGTGAAAAATCACGGCTTTATAAAGGTCCTGGATGATCGTGATCTGGTGGTGGAGTTGGAAACGGAGAATGACTATCAGGCATTGAGCCGTGACCTGGCGGAGCATTTTCATGACCAAGTGGATCTTGAAAAAATATCATGAGGAATGAAACATCTTGGATATCGAAGACGAGGATATTGTCCATGTCCCCATAGACGGGGTTTTAGATCTCCATTCCTTTGCCCCACAAGATGCCGCTTCTGTGGTGGATGAATACATCCATGCATGCTTGAAAGAAGGTATCCTCGATGTCAAAATCATCCATGGCAAGGGAAAGGGTGTCCTCCGTCGCACCATTCATGCGGTGCTCCACAATCATCCATTGGTTAGAGCATTCGGGCTGGACACGGGACCATCCGGATGGGGCGCTACCATTGCCCACCTCAAGGCTATTGATGTGAAGGCATAAATCTTCCTTATTTCCTTTCCTTGAATTCGATTATGGACGGATCAACATCGGATAGAAATGACAGCCGATTTTAGGAATCTCTGGATACCAGGAAGATTTTAGATGCGAGGCGCCGAGGAAGGATGACGGAGGCGTATGGGTAATACTCCCCAAGGAAAAGTACCCGAAAGTAACACCGTGAATGCCATCTCCCTGATATCCAGAGCGGTTCTTTTACCTTGACTATATGACTCAAATGCATTACATAGATATGTTCAAATTATTCAAATAATTGAATAATATTATTCTTTAATAAAAATTTTTATAGATTGGTTTATTTATTGTATTATGGAAAAATCAGGTACGCTTTTTGAGGACAGACAAAAAAAATCCGATCAATTGAAGGCAATGGGTATCAATCTGTACCCTGCAGGCTACCATTACGACATGACCGCAACTGAAGCCAAAAGCAGGCTTGCCGATCTGGATGCCGAGACTTTAGAAAAAATGAACGAGACCTATTCCATGGCCGGAAGGATCATGGCCATTCGGAATTTTGGGAAGGCTTCCTTTATTCATATCAAAGACAATACCGGCCGTATCCAGGCCTACATCCAAAAGGATAAGGTCGGTGATGATTTATTCAAGGCCTTTAAATTATTAGATATTGGTGATTTTGTCGGGTTGAAAGGTTCTTTTTTCAAGACCCGAACCGATGAACTGACCCTCCTGGCGAATGATCTGACCCTCCTTTCAAAATCTAAAAGGTCACTCCCTGAAAAATGGCATGGGTTGACGGATGTTGAGACAAGATACAGACAAAGATATCTGGATCTTATAGTCAATGATTCCGTCAAGGATGTCTTTATCTTACGAAGTAAGATTGTCCAGTCTTTTCGTGATTTTTTTATTCGAAAAGGCTTTTTGGAGGTGGAGACACCCATGATGCAACCCATTCCGGGTGGGGCCACGGCAAGACCGTTTAAGACATTTCATAATGCACTGGGTATGGATCTTTATCTGCGAATCGCACCGGAACTTTATCTTAAACGCCTGGTGGTAGGGGGTCTGGAACGGGTCTTTGAGATCAACCGCAATTTTCGAAATGAGGGTATATCGATTCAGCATAATCCGGAATTCACCATGCTGGAATTCTATATGGCCTATGCCACATATGAAGATCTCATGACCTTAACCGAGGAGCTTTTTACATTTATTTTAAAGGAGACCATTGGGACAAACATCTGCCCATATCAAGGGCACACTATTGATTTTACTACACCATGGTCAAGGATCACCCTTTTTGATGCTTTAAGAAAGATAGCTGGGGTGCCGGAGGAGGTCATCGTTGAACCGATCCAGGCCGTCCGTTATGCGGAAGCCCATGATATCCCCCTAAGTAAAAAGGATAAGCATGGGAAGGTACTGGCAAAGATTTTTGATCAATTGGTAGAGCCCAAATTAATCAACCCTACATTTATTGTGGAATATCCCACAGAGATCTCCCCCCTGTCTCGAAGAAACGATCAAGACCCCAATATTACAGACCGCTTTGAAATGTTTATCGCCGGGAAGGAGATAGCCAATGCCTTTACGGAGCTGAATGATCCGGAGGATCAAAAGGGGCGGTTTTTACAGCAAGTAGCTCTACGGGAGGCCGGGGATGAGGAAGCTCAGTTTATGGATGAGGACTACGTGACCGCCTTGGAATATGGGTTGCCTCCCACGGCAGGAGAAGGTATCGGTATCGACCGGGTGGTCATGTTGCTGACGGATTCACCATCCATTCGGGATGTCATCTTCTTCCCCCATATGAGATCCAAACAAGGCTGATATGTTTTTTGAATTTTTTATAGGGTTGCGCTACTTGAAGGCCAAACGCAAACAGGCCTTCATATCAGTCATCACCATCATTTCCGTGTTGGGTGTAATGCTCGGGGTCATGGCCTTGATTATTGTATTATCTGTGATGAACGGGTTCCATGACGACCTAAAGTCTAAGATCTTGGGTGTGAATGCCCATATACAGCTTCGTAACTTTGATGGTCCTTTTCCTGACTACGAGGCCATTTCAAGCTCCATAGGTCATATCGATGGTGTGGTTGCCACAATCCCTTATATCACCAGTCAGGTCCTCATCAAGAGTCATAGAAATGCTGGGGGATCTCTTTTGTTAGGGATCGATGCCGAAAAAGTCGGTAAGGTTGAAATATTTGGCGATATGGTCAAACAAGGCTCCTGGTCATCCTTAAATGAGATTCACGATGGATTACCCGGGGTGATCATGGGAAGTGAGCTGTCCAAACAGATGGGGGTCGAGCCGGGGAATGTAGTCGAGGTGATCTCCCCCCAAGGCCGGTTGACACCCTTAGGAAGAATGGAATATCGACGTAAATTCAAAGTGACCGGTCTTTTCCTTTCAGGCTATCCGGAATATGATCTATCCAATGTCTACATATCATTAAAGGAAGCCCGGGACCTCATGGGAATGGACGACGAGGTTTACGGCATCCAGATTTGGATCAGAGATATTTATGACTCCGAATCGATCACGGATATCATTCGGGAAAAATGGCCCTACCCTTTCTATACCAGAGACTGGAAGGCCATATACCGACCTTTTTGGTCCGCACTGGAATTGGAGAAAAAGGCCATGTTTATTATACTGACCATGATTGTGTTGGTGGGGGCGCTCAGTATCATCAGCACATTGGTTATGGTGGTGATGGAAAAGACAAAAGATATCGCAATCCTTAGGGCCATGGGCGCCACATCAAAAAGCATTATGTCCATATTTATGTTTCAAGGGCTCATCGTGGGTGTCGTCGGAACCATTGCAGGGTTGCTTTCGGGACTGGGGGCCTGTTATCTCTTGGAAAAATATATCCATATCGATATGCCTACGGATTTTTACGGCCTTATGACATTGCCGGTTAAAGTGGAGACCATTGATGTCGTAATGATAACCATAGCCGGGCTGGTTATTTCCTTTTTGGCGACCATTTATCCTTCTTGGCGTGCTTCCCGTCTGAGCCCCGTTGAGGCACTGAGATATGAATAATGAAAAGCTTTCAGCATTCGGTTGTCAGCGATCAGATTATTCGCTCCCTCATCTAAGTTAAAGTGGCATGTTCGCATATTGTAAGAGTAAATTCCATTTAAGGTGATTTTTGTGCTGAAACTCGAAAACATTTATAAATCTTTCAAACATAACGGTAATACCATTGATGTCTTGAAAGATATTCATATATCCGTTGCAACCGGGGAAAGCTTGGCCGTTACAGGTGTATCAGGAGCCGGGAAATCAACACTACTTTATCTAATGGGGGCCCTTGAAGCACCCACAAAAGGTATTGTTCGGTTTCAGGACCGTGATATCACGGAGATGGAAGAAGCTGAAGTTTGCCGATTACGAAATCATGAGATCGGCTTTGTGTTTCAGTTTCATCATCTTCTTCCGGAATTCAATGCCCTTGAAAATACCATGATGCCAGCCCTCATCGCCCGCATGAATAAAGAGAAAGCAAAACGCTCCGCTGTTGAAATTCTCATGAAGGTGGGACTTGAAACACGCTTGAATCATAGAGTAGGCGAACTTTCAGGCGGTGAGCAACAACGTGTGGCCATTGCCAGGGCCATTATCATGAAACCTAAATTGTTGCTGGCTGATGAACCCACCGGGAATCTGGATAGTATTACAGGTGAAGGCATAATCGATCTTTTACTTCATCTGCAACGTCAAGAAGGATTAAGTATGGTTATTGCAACTCATAATGAGCAATTCGCGGAAAAGATGTCACAGCGCATGCAGATTGTGGATGGGCGGATCCGATAAAGAGATGGGCAGACGGTGATTTACAAAACTTTCGGACCAATCGGTATTAAGCAGATACATATTTTAGCGATCCTTTTCGGCTGGATAGCGTGCATCTTATTTCCCGTTGAAGTCAAAGGGGAGGACAATGAACAGATAATCATTCTACCTTTTGAAGTCCATTCCCTTGTACCTATGGATCACCTCAAAATCGGAATCCAAGAAATGCTTACATCCCGTTTGGAGGATAAGGGACTCCGGGTAACGGATATGACTAAAGTGAATCAATACGTGTCAACCCTTCCTACGCAGGCTGGACGCGAGGACTTGAGAGCCATTGGGAAAAAATTAGGAGCGACATGGGTCATCCGGGGCAGCCTCACTCAAATCGGGAATACAATAAGCCTTGATACTAAGTTCCTAGAGACGAGTAGCGTCCAACCTGCCTCTTCAATCTTTGTGGAAGAAGATGGATTGGATCGTTTGGAAAACGCGGTTGAGCGTGTAGCAACGCACATATTTAAAAGCATTACCGGGATTATCCAGATTTATCAAATCCGAATAACCGGGAACAAACGTATCGAGAGTGAGGCCATTCTTGCGGTCATTGAGAGCAAAGAAGGAGATGAACCCAATAGCAATCAACTGGATAAGGATCTCCGCGCGATCTATCGAATGGGGTACTTCGAGGATGTCAGGATTGAGATAGAGGACGATCCTCGTGGAAAAGTCGTGATCTTCTATATTATTGAAAAACCTTCCATTGCTAAAATCTTTTTTGAGGGAAATGAGGACCTGGAAGATGATGATCTCCTAGAACAATTAGGGGTGAAAAAATACTCGATCTTGAACTTGAATGAAATTAAACAGAGCATTAATCGCCTTAAGGAATACTATCGTGAAAAAGGCTATTATAATGTGGAAATCACTGAATCTATTGAAGATCTTCCGGAGAATGAAGTCTCATTGACCTATCAGGTGAGCGAAGGGGAAAAGATCTATATCAAAAATATTCAATTCATAGGAAACGAACAAATTGACGCTGATGAACTCAAAGATGAGATGGAGACCAGTGAAAAAGGCTGCTTCTTTTTTATTTCCGGATCAGGGAAACTGGACAAGAAAAAACTGGAGTTCGACGTCCATCGATTAGCCGCTTTTTATCACAATAATGGGTTCATCAAGGTAAAAATCGGGGAACCGAAAGTCACCTATGATGAAGAAGTTGAGGGGCTGACCATCACCATTGATATTATCGAAGGCCCGCAATACAAGGTTGATGGAGTCAACATTGAGGGTGATCTCATTAAACCCCTCGACGAACTGTTAGCCACATTAAATATCAAACAAGGTACCCTTTTCAGTCGAGAGGTAGTTCGCACGGATACCATGAGATTGGGAGAAATATATTCTGAACAGGGGTTCGCTTACGCCGATGTGACACCTATCACGAAAGAGGACGAGGAAAATCATCTGGTGGACATCACGTATAAAATAACCAAAGGGGAGAGGGTCCGATTTGAGCGGATAAATATTACCGGGAATACCATTACTCGAGACAAGGTGATACGCCGTGAATTCAAATTCGCCGAGGGAGATTACTTTAACGGAAAAGAATTGAAACAAGGCACGCGCAATTTATATCGCTTGGATTTCTTTGAAACGGTAGACATCCAGACAAAAAAAGGAGAAGATGATGACCTGATGATTCTAGATGTGGATGTAAAGGAGAAACCCACGGGACAATTCGCATTCGGCGTCGGATATAGCTCTTATGAAAAAACCGTGTCAACCCTTGAATTATCGAAGAGGAACTTCAATGGAAAGGGTCAGGAGGTTTCCGCCCGGGCTACCTTTGGGAGTCGAACCAAGAACTACAATGTCAGCTTTATTGAACCCTGGCTCTTTGATCGACCACTCTCCGCTGGTATTTCCCTTTATAAGTGGGTTTACGATTCGGAATATAATCAGTATGACCAGGATACCCAAGGCGGATCATTGACCTTCGGGTTTCCGTTGAAAGTCGACGACTACACCAGGGGATCTGTTCAATATGCCTTGGATGAATCGGAAATATATAATATTGCAACGGATGCATCTCAAGAGGTGAAAAACCAAGCGGGAACGCAGGTCACGAGTAGCATGACTTTCAGCATGACACGGGATTCCAAGAATAGACATTTTTTGGCCTCGGAGGGTTCCCTCAACAGCCTGAGCTATGAGTATGCGGGGCGTTTATTAGATGGGGATTCCTCCTTTGATAAATACAATCTTCGTTCTGCATGGTATTTCCCATTGCCATTGGATAACATCTTCATGGCTCAATTCAGGGCGGGGATCGTCCGAAAAAAGTCAGAAGGCACCTTGCCCATCGGAGAAAAATTCAAGTTGGGGGGGATTAACACGGTCCGTGGCTATAGCTATGGGGAGATTTCACCCAAAAGCTCGGATGGTTACAATATTGGGGGAGAAGATATGTGGGTCTTTAATCTTGAATATCTTTTCCCATTGCAAAAAGAGCAGGGGGTCATGGGATTGTTGCTCTACGACGCTGGCAATGTTTATCGAAAAGAAGATGATGATTTTTTCAATTACCCAAAGCAATCCATTGGAGGCGGAATTCGATGGCTAACACCTTTGGGCCTGCTGCGTCTTGAATATGGGAGGAAGCTGGACCCTGAACCGGGTGAAAGCAAAGATGACTGGGAGTTTACCATAGGCGGTGCTTTTTAATAAGTATTGTTAATCAGCACAGAGTCAGAAAGGGGGTTTTATGAAGTTTTTAATGAAATGGTCATTCTGGATTTGCATTACATTTATTCTCCAGGCCAATGCATGGGGTGCCGATTCTTTCAAAGTTGGGATTTTGGATTTACAAAAAGTCTTCAGTGCATCAAATGAAGGAAAGCGGGTCTATGCAGCACTGAAGGAAAAACAGGAGGCTCTACAAAAAAAGCTGACTGCAAAAGAGGATGAATTAAAGGAATTTCAAAAAGAGTTGGAGAAACAGAGCCTGATGTTGAGTCTGGAGGCCAAAGAAGATAAGCAAAAAGATTTTGAAAGAAAACGACGTGAGCTTCAATATTTATTTCAAGATATCAATGAAGACATGAAAAAATCCGAAATGACCGCTCAACAACAAATGATGAATGATTTAAAGGTGGTAATCGATAAAATCGCAAAAGAAAGTGGATATGAGATTATTTTTGAGGCGACCCGCAGTAATGTGGTATTTTGGTCGGGCAAGGCGGACATTACTGAAGAAGTGGTTTCTGAATATAACAAAATGAAACCCTAGGAGCGTGAATTGGAAAGGACGCTTAAAGAGATTGCTGAACTCATTGAAGGTGTAGTCCTGGGAAATGATCAGATTACGATTAACGGGATCCAATCCCTGGACGACGCCTGCGAAGGTGAGATCTCTTTTTTGTCCGATAATCGTTACCGGGATCGTATAAAACATACAAAGGCGTCCGCCCTGCTGGTATCCGCAAAAATAGAATCTTTTAAGGGTCCGCAGATTCTTGTCTCCAATCCGTCGCTTGCACACGCAAAAATAGCCGGACTTTTTAGTATGCCCGTTCCGAGGTTCCCAGGAGTAAGCCCTGAGGCATCCATAGATAAAACCTGCAGGTTGGGTAGAAACGTTTCTGTCTATCCACAAACTTATATCGGGCCTGAAGTGACTATCGGAAACGATGTGGTCATCTTCCCCGGTGTCTCAATAGGTGCCCAGGCAAAAATAGGAGACGGATCCATCCTTTATCCCCAAGTGACCATCTATCATGCCTGCATGATCGGGAATCGGGTGATTATTCATGCAGGCACCGTGATCGGAAGTGATGGATTCGGTTTTGCACAGGATGGAATCAAAAACATTAAGATCCCCCAAATGGGAATCGTTCAAATTGATGATGACGTGGAAATTGGTGCCCATAACACCATCGACCGTGCCGCATTTGGCAAGACATGGATTCAGAGGGGTGTTAAATTGGATAATCACATCCATATCGCCCATAATGTCACCATAGGCGAAGACACTATTATCGCGGCTCAGACAGGCATTTCCGGAAGCGTTCAGATCGGGAAACAAGTCATCATCGGCGGCAAGACCGGCACGGTGGATCATATCACGATTGGAGATCGGGCCATGATCGGACCTGGATCATACGTGTACCAGTCGGTTTCATCCGGCGAAGTGGTCTCCGGTATACCCATCATGCCCCATAGAAAATGGCTTAAAACGCTTCGAATCATGCCAAGGCTTACCGAACACCATGAACGTCTGCGACGGCTTGAAAAGAAATTTGAAATACTGGAGAAAAACAATGATTAAATTACCTTTAGGATATGAAGATATTATCAAAATCATTCCACACCGCTACCCTTTCCTATTGGTGGATAAAATAACGGAGCTGGAGCCGGGGAAAAAGATCAGAGGAATCAAAAACGTAACGGCCAATGAACCTTTTTTTCAGGGACATTACCCTGGAAAACCGATCATGCCGGGGGTTTTGATTATCGAAGCTATGGCCCAGGTTGGAGGCATATTGGCTCGTTTATCGGTTTCTGGAGCCATGGAAAAAGAGGGTGATATCTTTTTCATGGCTATTGATAAGGTGAAGTTTCGCAGACCGATTGTCCCTGGTGATCAAATCATTTTTGAATTAGAACCCATCCGAACCGGATCCAAGGTCTGGAAATTGAGCGGTGAGGCCTTTGTGGATGATATGATGGTTGCTGAGGCTGAACTAATGGCGACTATCGGTTAACCTCCGTGGAGCTATTTTAATGAAAGTCCATCCAACGGCTGTTATAAGCGCCCATGCCCAACTGGACCCCGATGTTGAGATCGGACCCTATTGTGTAATTGGAGAGGAGGTTTCTATCGGAAAAGGAACGATTATTGGATCCCACGCGGTTATTGAAGGACCAACAAGCATTGGTGAGCAAAACACCATTTTCCCCTTTGTATGTATAGGAACACCACCACAGGATGTCGGATATAAAGACGAGGACACCAGCATCCGTATCGGCAACGGTAATATCATCCGAGAATACGTAAATATCAATCGGGCCACAACCAAGCAAGACGGAATCACTATCGTCGGGAATAATAATTATATCATGGCCTATTCCCATGTGGCGCATGACTGCGTATTGGGTGATGGCATCATCATGGCCAATGTGGCGACTCTAGGCGGGCATACCATTATTGGGGACCATGCCAATTTAGGAGGAATTGTGGCCACGCACCAATTTGTCAGGATTGGGGCCTATGCCTTTATCGGTGGCAAATCGGCCGTATCCCAGGATGTGCCGCCTTTTGTCTTGGCTGTAGGTGATCGAGCAAAACCTTATGGTATCAACCAGAAAGGCCTTAAACGTTTTGGGTTTTCTCGTGAGGTCATAGACGGATTAAAAAAGGCCTATAGAATTATATGGCGTGAAACCAGGCAATTAAATGAAGGGATCAGCAGAGTTAGGAAGGAGATCCCTTTATTCCCGGAATTGGAAATGTTTTTGGAGTTTATCATGGATTCTAAAAGAGGGGTCATACGATAATCTCATGGAAAAGGCACATGATCCTATGTTCTTCGGATCTCCATTTCCATCAGAGGTAGAAAAGAGAGGACATTGACCTTTAGATATGATCGAAGAACAAAAAACCATTGGTATTATCGCGGGCGGAGGCCAATTCCCGCTGATGGTGGCGGAGGCGGCCGGCCGTCATGGTCTACGTGTGGTTGCAGTAGCCCACCAGGGTGAAACGGATCCTTCCATCACCGATTGCGTGGATAGTACATTTTGGATCAAGCTGGGACAACTCGGTCGCTTGCTCAAGGCATTCAAGGCCAATGGTGTCGACAAGGCCGTTATGGCCGGCACCATTACCAAACGCCGTATGTTCGGCGATATCAGACCCGATCTTAAAGGCTTATCCCTCATTTCAAAGATGGCCGTCTTGCATGATGACGGCATATTAAGAGCGGTGGCCGATGAACTTGCCAAAGAAGGTATTCAGGTTATCAGCGCCGCCCACTTTCTGCCTGAATTAATAGCCCCAGTGGGGACCTTGACCAAAAAAAAACCCAATAAAGCAGAGAAAGAAGATATCCTATTAGGCTGGAGAATAGCAAAAGAACTCGGACGGCTGGATATCGGGCAATGTGTAGTGGTTCGAGATAAAACGGTTCTTGCCCTTGAGGCCATAGAGGGTACCAATGAAACCATCAAAAGGGGTGGCAACTTGGCCGGAAAGAATGCCGTAGTGGTGAAGATCAGTAAACCAAACCAGGATCTTCGCTTCGACATGCCTTCCGTGGGTCCTGAAACCATCCGTACGATGGTTCAAGTCAAGGCATCGGTCCTTGCCTTAGAAGCCGGGAAGACGTTGATCTTCGAAAGGTCGGAGATGATAAAGACCGCCGATAAAATGGGAATCTCCATAGTCTCTTATGAAGATTCGATCATAAAAGTTCAATGACCATTTGATTTTTTCTATCCTACCGTCAATCGCCCCGATCCTCCCTCATAAGTGTAAATACACCCTGATGGAAATCCATACAATAATCTTCCATATCTATCGAATTTTTCTGAATATACGAAAGGGCATGCGTTTAGGGACAAGCTTTTTCTGAGATCATGAAATTTCATTTTGAATTTTTGCACAATTTGATCTAATATCACATCGGAATGGGTGATCCTCACATGATATGGTTCAACCTAAAAAGACACCCTTTAAGAGATAAAAAATGTATTAATATGCGGAGCTATAGATAAGTGAACAACAACAAATTAAGAGTTGGTGTAATTGGCGTTGGACATATGGGTGAATACCATGTTCAAAAATATAAAACCCTCCCTAACGTACAGCTGATGGGTATCGTGGATACCAATTCCGATCGGGCCAATGAGATAGGGCAACGTTACAGCATAAAAGTATATAACCAATATGAAGAAATATTAAAGCAAGTCGATGCCGTGAGTCTTGCCGTTCCAACTGAGGCCCATTTTGAAGTGGCCAAAGACATCCTGTCGCACGGAGTCCATTTATTGGTCGAAAAACCGATCTCATATAAGATTGAATGTGGTGACAGTCTTATCAATATGGCCCATGAACGTAAGTTGATCCTTCGGGTGGGATTAGTGGAGCGTTTTAACCCAGCCATCGTCAAAATGGAAACCATGCTCACCAAACCGATCTTAATTGATGCCCATCGCATGAATCTATTTACAACCAGGGGGACGGATGTGGATGTGGTTTTTGACTTAATGATCCATGATTTGGATATTATCCTTCATATCGTACATTCTGAGGTTAAAGAAGTCCACGCTGTGGGCATGTCCGTGATCACGCCGAAAACGGATGTGGCCAACGCCCGTTTGATATTTGAAAATGGGACCGTTGCCAATCTGACGGCGAGCAGGGTCTCACATAAAACAATCCGAAAACTACGTGTTTTTCAACCCAATTCACTGTTGGAAGCCGATTGCTTGAAAAGAGAATTAGGTGTTATCCGACTTGATAATGGTGGACGGGATCCTGACGGCCTTTCACCCGCGGCCCCGGACAAAACCACTTTCCCGGATAGCGATCCCCTTGCTGATCAGATCCGGTCTTTCATAGACGCTGTGATGACATCATCAAAGCAAGCACTAAATAGTTGGGATGAAAGGAAGGCCTTAAAGATTGCGCTGGGAATTATTGACCAGATAACCAGCGGGTGTAAAAGGTTTCAGCCCCCTTACTCGTTTTGAATAATAGCAAAAAATATGTCCTGATCGTCGCTGGAGAAGCATCCGGGGACACGCATGGCGCCAATCTTGTGAAGGCTTTAACAAGACTGTCACCTGACCTCCAAGTCAAAGGTATCGGCGGCAAACATATGGCGGAAGCGGGTGTAGAAATCATTGTTTCCGCATCTGATATGGCGGTAGTGGGTCTTACCGAGGTCCTCACACATTTACATATTATCATTCAGGCACACCGAAAACTAAAACTCCTTTTAAAATATAATCGACCCAATCTACTCATACTCATCGACTACCCCGAATTCAACATCAGCCTGGCGCGTTTAGCAAAGCGCTACGGTGTACCCGTGCTCTATTATATCAGTCCTCAGGTATGGGCGTGGCGACAAGCTCGCGTGAAGAAGATTGCGCGTCGGGTTGATCGAATGGCGGTCATCCTACCTTTTGAAAAGGACTTTTATAACAAAAGAGGGATGATTGTGGATTTTGTAGGTCACCCACTTTTAGACTCTATCCCCAGCCTAAACGATAAAAAGATTATGCTTCGGGAGTTGGGGCTTAAAAAACAATATCCCATTATCGGGCTTCTACCAGGAAGCAGAAACGAAGAAGTAAGTGGCTTACTTCCATTGATGATCGACGCGATTGATATCCTATCCCCGCATTATCGCAATATTCAGTGCATATTGCCATTGGCATCAACCATATCACCTGATCTGATCCAAAGGATCTTACAAAAATCATCGATCCCCGTCACGGTTTCGCAAAAAAATATCTATGGTATTCTAAGTGTGTGTGATATCGCACTGGTGACATCCGGCACGGCGACACTTGAAACAGCCGTGATGAACGTGCCTATGGTCATTATTTATAAGGTCTCTCCCATCTCTTATTGGATAGGGAAAAGGGTTATTCAAGTACCCCATGTTGGATTGCCCAATCTTGTGGCCGGGAAAATGATCGTGCCGGAATTGATCCAAGCGGAAGTTACGCCTCATCGCATAGCCCAAGAAACGCAAGATATACTTAATGATGATCAACGCAAAACCCATATTATAGAGCAATTGCAAATGGTCACAGAAAAGCTCGGGACAGGCGGAGCTTCTGAAAAAACAGCACGTATCGCCATCGAGATGATGAGATAGGCGGGTCTAACCAATACTTCTTTAAATCCCGGCAGGTAATTTATGGCACATACAATATTAGTCGTTGATGATGAGGAAAGCATCCTGCAGGCCGTAGACGGTATTTTGACCGATGAGGGTTTTGAGGTTGTCAAGGCCCAGAGTGGGATAGCGGCCCTCGAAAAAATTCGAGAAGAAATGCCGGATCTGGTTTTGCTGGATATTTGGATGCCCGGAATGGACGGAATTCAAACACTTATTAAAATCAAGGAAGAATATCCCCATCTCCAGATCGTTATGATGTCCGGACACGGCACCATAGAAACCGCTGTAAAAGCCACCAAACTCGGAGCATATGATTTTATTGAAAAACCATTATCTCTGGAAAACTTACTCCTATCTATTCAAAACGCCCTGGATTATTATCAACTCGAGGAAGAGATTTCATTACTCAAAGAAAAGAACAGGGAAAAACACACCATAACCGGAACCAGTAAAGCTATCCATAATGTCTTAGAGCAGATAAGAATCGTGGCCCCTACGGATGCCTGGGTCCTGATCTCTGGAGAAAATGGGACGGGAAAGGAACTCGTCGCGCATACAATTCATAGGATGAGCAAAAGAAGCAACAAGCCCTTAGTTGAGGTCAACTGCGCGGCTATCCCGGAAGAGCTCATTGAGAGTGAACTCTTCGGTCATGAAAGGGGAGCTTTTACTGGTGCAACGGCCATGAAAAAAGGGAAATTCGATCAGGCCCACGAAGGAACGCTCTTTCTTGATGAAATCGGGGATATGAGTCTGAAGGCTCAGTCTAAGACCCTTCGGATACTTCAAGAACAAAAATTTGAGCGGGTAGGAGGCTCCAAAACCATCCAGGTAGATGTCCGCGTTATTGCCGCGACAAATAAGGATCTGGAAGCGGAGATTGAAAAAGGAACATTTCGCGATGACCTCTATTTCCGGCTAAATGTCGTCCCGATCAATGTGCCGCCTCTTAGGGATAGGGTTGAGGATATCCGGGCCTTGGCGGATGAATTCATGAAGGACATCTCCCTAAACGCGAATCTAAAGGCAAAATTCTTTTCTGATGATTCCATTGAGGTCCTTAAACGATATTATTGGCCGGGAAATGTACGTGAACTTAAAAACCTTGTGGAACGTCTTGCGATTATGATCCCTGGAGATGTGATTTGCAAAGAAGATATCCCGGCACCGTTCAATCAGGAACCGAAAATCAAAGAAGAACCGGAATCCTATTTTGGGACGGATTCTTACAAGGAAGCCAAAAACAGGTTTGAAAAGGCCTTTATCGCCAAGAAATTAAAGGAATTTCACGGAAACATCTCCCAGACTGCGGAAGCCATAGGCATTGAAAGAAGCAACCTCCATAAAAAGATTAAAGCTTATGGGTTGGACGAATTCAAACATTAAATAAGACCATTTATTTCCCTCCAGATCTCTTCCCTCCCTTCTTTTGTCTTGGCCGAGAAGATGATAGGTTTTACATCGATTATTTTTTCAAGACCTTGGCTAATGGTTTTCAGCCGGACCGAGCATCTATTTCGCGAGAGTTTATCCGCCTTGGTCAGGACGAGGATCACTTTTTTTTGGTATTGTTTCAAACATCGAAGGAGGTCCAGATCACCTTCACTGGGATCTCTTCTTATGTCCAGAATAACCACCACACCTTTTAGATTAGTCCGTAATCGAAAATAGGTCTCAACCATCCCACGCCAGGACTGCTTGACGTTAAGCGGTACGCGGGCAAATCCATAACCCGGCAGATCCACAAGATACAATCGGTTATTCAATAAAAAAAAATTCAAAGCCTGTGTCCTTCCAGGCGTGGAACTGATCCGCGCAATCTTTTTCCGATTCACCAGCACATTAATGAGAGAGGATTTCCCCACATTGGACCGGCCCGCAAAAGCGATTTCCGGTTTATCAGGCAAAGGATAGTGGTTTTCTTGGTAGGCGCTTTTAAGAAAAGTTGCTTCCATCTATCGTTTTTTCAAGAACTCCTCAATTCGATCCAAGCCCTGTTGAATATTTTCAAGTGAGTTTGCGTAAGAAAAACGGATATAACCTTCCGCGTTTTGTCCGAAGTCGATACCTGGTGTGACACCCACACCCGCTTTTTCAAGGATTTCAAAGGCTAGATGATAAGAATCGGGTGAAAGGTGTTTTGCGTTAACCAGTACATAAAAGGCCCCTTGCGGTTCGAACGGCAAGTCAAAACCCATTTTACGAAGCCTTTGAATCATATATAGTCGCCTTTCATTATAAACAGTTTTCATGTGAGCCACATCATCTCCGGCATATTTTAATGCAGCGACACCAGCCCATTGAGAGATACTACCGGCTGAGATAAAAAAATTCTGTTGGATCTTTTGCATAGGCCTTACAAAATCCGATGGGGCGATAAGATAACCGAGTCGCCATCCGGTCATGGCATAGAGTTTGGAAAAACCGTTCAGAACAAAGGCCTTATCCGTATATTCCAGAATCGAATGCGCTACATCTTCATAGACCAACCCGTGATAGATCTCATCTGATAGAATATAAGGGCCTAGTTCGGCAATTTCCTTCATATTATGCGGTAATAAAAGAGTGCCGGTTGGATTGGAAGGGGAATTGATGAGGATAGCCTTGGTGCGATGGGTTAACCGCTTTTTGATTTCGTTTGCAAAGAATTGATACCCATTCTCTTCATACACATTGACATAAACGGGCACGGCATTTAGGAATTTAATAAAGTTCGGGTAACAGGCGTAATAGGGATTGGAAATGATAATTTCATCACCTGGTTCCAAGAGTGCTGAAAAAATTATCAATAATGCTGGTGAGGTGCCTGATGTTACAATGATGTTGTCCGCAGATACGGAGACTTCATAATGATCTTGATAATGAAGGCGAATGGCTTCTCGAAGCTCTGGGATCCCCAGGCTATGGGTGTAATGCGTCTGTTCATTTCGTATAGCCTCAAGGGCAGCATCACTAATACATTGAGGTGTGGGGAAATCGGGTTCACCAACCTCTAGATGAATGATCTGCCGCCCTTCTCTTTCTAATGCATGCGCCCTTTCCAAAACGTCCATGACGATGAAGGAAGGAATTTGAAGGGCCCGTTTTGTAACGGCATTCATAAAGAATAATATTTTCTCTCTAAATGACTTTGTTTAAGGGGTATTCAATAATCCCTTCAGCCCCTGCCTGGATCAATCGAGGAATCAATTCTCGAACAATCTTGGAATCCACAACCGTTTCAACGGAAGCCCATTTACTGTTATAAAGTCCTGCTACTGTGGGGGCATTTAGGCTCGGGAGAATCTTGATAATCCCTTCCAGTTTTTCTTCAGGGGCATTCATCTTTAATCCCACCATCTTTTCCGCCCTGAGAGCGCCCTTTAATAACAAGATGATCTGGCCAATCTTTTCTTTCTTCCATGTATCCTGAAAAGATTTTTTATTAGCGATCATTTGGGTGTTGGACTCCATCAACTCATGGATAATCTTCAGACCATGAGCTCGAATGGTGCTCCCGGTCTCAGTTACTTCCACAATAGCATCAGCCAGACCGGAAACCACCTTTCCTTCCGTAGCCCCCCATGAGAATTCAACCCGTACATCAATATCTCGATCTTTAAAATATTTTTTTGTAAAATTGACCAATTCGGTGGCGATTTTTTTACCCTGTAGATCTTTTAGGTCCTTTATATTCGAATCTACCGGTACAGCCAAGACCCATTTGGCCGGATTTTGACTGACCTTTGAATAAACCAGATCGTCCACAACGATGACGTCCGATTCATTTTCCTCGGTCCAATCCTTCCCGGTCAATCCGGCATCCAAGGTTCCGTTTTCCACATACCTAGACATCTCCTGCGCACGACAGATGGTACACTCAATGGTCTCATCATTAATGTCCGGGAAATAACTCCGACCGTTCGTGGTAATCTTCCAGCCGGATTTTTCAAACAAAGTGATGGTTGATTGCTGAAGGCTCCCTTTTGGGATACCCAATTTAAGTGTTTTCATGGAATATCACCTCTATATATACTCAATAAATATTGTCTTTTAAGCCTTACCATATACCTTTTCAGGATCAAAAATCCTATGACCCACAGTAGTTGCCTCACCACTCTTGTCAATTTTTTGATGGAAACAGGTCTCAAAACCCGTATGACAGGCTGCACCACCGAGTTGTTCCACCTTAAAGAGGACCGTATCATTATCACAATCCACATAAATCTCTTTTATTTTTTGTACATGACCGGATGTTCCACCTTTATGCCAGATCTCTTGCCTGGATCTACTCCAGAAATGGGTTTCTCCTGTTTCAAGGGATTTTTTCCATGATGCCTCATTTATATAAGCCAACATCAATACCTTGCCCGTCCTATGATCCTGTACTATGGCCGGCAAAAGGCCATTCCCCTTTGAAAAACTTAATGCGATCACTGTATTTACCCTTCTTTGATTGATATAGGGCTGATAACATAACATACTGAAATATAAGCGCAAGTGAAAAATTGCAGACAAGAACCGCCAGCAAATTTCTTTTTGGGCATAATCGAACGATTTTTACAGCCATGAAAAAAATAATAAGGTCTGTAACTTTCGCTCGTGTCCGGTGTTGTTTAACAATGAAGTGATTAGTCTAGGTTACAATGTTTGACCACTTAACTGTCCACAAGCTGCGGAGATATCTTGCCCCTTACTTTTTCGAATGATGGCGGTAAAATTCTTGTTTAGTAAAATTTCCTGAAAACTTAAGATGCGGTCCATGGAAGGCTCAGCGAATTCAACCCCGGCAGTTTGATTCAAAGGGATTAGGTTGATCTTTGCACGGATACCAGCAAGAAGTTTAGCCAATCTAAGTGCGTCTTTCTCTTGATCATTGACATCTCTTATTAATATATATTCAAAGGTGATCATTTTTCGGTGTGGTAAGGGAAAATCCCTACAGGCCGAAAGTAGATCATGAAGAGGGTATTTTTGATTGATGGGCATCAAAAAATCACGTGTTTCATTATCCGAAGCATTCAATGACACCGCTAAATTGATCGAGGTGTCTCTACCCATAGCCCGAATCTTGGGCACCAAACCACACGTAGAGAGCGTTACTTTTCTATGAGAAAAGTTCAAGCCATTGTCAGCCACAATATTATGGACAGCCCTGATAACATTGTCGTAATTGGCCAGCGGTTCCCCCATACCCATAAACACGATATTGGTGATTTTTTCAGGATTTTGCATGGAACGTTTTACGTGGATGACTTGGTCAATGATCTCGGCCGAACTGAGATTTCGCTTGAGGCCTTGTTTAGCGGTGAGACAAAACCGGCAACCCATCGCACAACCCGCTTGAGAAGAAATACATATGGTAAAATGGTCTTGTTCAGGGATGAGAACAGACTCAATAGATAGACCGTCTGCTAATTTAAACAGGAATTTGGTCGTTCTATCTTCGGATGTCTGGGTTTTTACGACTTCAAGATGATCAATTCGAGCCCTTTCTTTGAGGATTTCACGATGGGAGCGAGAGAGGTTTGTCATCTCATCAAATGACACAGTAAGACGTTTAAATAGCCACTGTCTGATCTGGCGACCCCGGTAAGGATCCAGACCCATTTCTTTTGCCCAAATTTCCATCTCTGTGGAAGTCAGGCATTTAAGATCTGCCTTCATTTCAAGATATCTTTTTGGGATGTTTGCTCTTTCATGGTCCTGAGTTTAGCCAATTCCCATACATAATCATATATGTGAAGTCCCTTGCTGGAAGCTATTATCTCACCATCTTCCACTCCGATTCCTGAAGCCATATATTCTTTCAAAAGTTGAATGGCTCCGAGATTCGCCGGAAATCCATTCCAAAGATCCCATGATCTGAAATAGACGATAAAGTGGAGTTTGTTATCCCTCACTCTAGTGTCAATGCCTCGGAGGCAAGGTGGATCATTTAAAAAAATAGCCTGAGGATCTCCTACGGTCATATACGCCTGGTTCGTGCCATGTCCACTTTCCTGATACATCTTAATAACTTCTTCAATTTGTGGTTCCAGGTATTGTCCATACGTGTAGTCTTCCCCCGCTTTTTTTGCCGATGTCATGAGATAAGGGAGATATTCTTCCAAATATCCTTCCGCGACAGGATTTGGAATGCCTAGGCCTGGCGGGATATCCGGTAACAGAGGACGTACGCCGGGATATTTGATATGAACTGTGATATAATCAAATTCTAGCCGTTTTTGGCCCTCAAAACTGCCCCTATCAATAGTATATTTATGACCCGTTTCTAGAAGTTTATAAACACACTGAAACCATGCATCCGGTAGATCGCGCGCTTCAACAAACTCCAGCTTCATCATCCACACTCCTTAAGGGATATTCAGCGATTAAATTTGACGATCTTGTAACAAGTCGGAAAATACGCATATTTGTCATTCTGGCGAAGGCCGGCATCCAGCCGTTTCAGATAGTTACATGGACTCTGGGCTCCGGTCTTCGCCGGGGTGACGACTTTTTACGAGTATGCCAAATTTCACATTTGAAAAATAAACAATTTTTACCAGATAGGAAGGGTATTGGGTGGGCTGACTTGTACTGGTTTAATGACCAAAAATGTTTGAAAACGATAAAACGCCATATTCCAGCCAGCATTAACAAAGTCCCGAGTTTCACTGCTTGGTTTCATTGTGAATTTTTTTGGGCCGGTCATTCCCATCATCAAGGGATTCACCATTTGCGGCCTTGTCAGACTCCGAACCGGAAACCCCTTTTCTGAAGCTCCTTATTCCTTTGCCAAGGCCCCCCATCAGTTCCGGTAACTTTTTGCCGCCAAAAAGCACCAGGACGATGAGTAAAATTATAAGCCATTCTGTTCCGCCTGGAATGCCCATCTTTTATCTCCCTATTATTCTTAATAACAGCATATTTTTATCAAACTTCATATGTCCAGTCAATCGGTTTTCCCTTTCGGCAAATTCAATGGATCTTAATGAAATCTTTGATCTTCTCTAGTTTTATTGGGAAGATAATCGCCCCAAAAGCAAGATAGGATGATCATTCGCTACTTTCTGAACAATATAAATACAAATGAATAAGAGGAAAAGATCCGGCAGCCATACCCCAATTACGGGTTCAAGGATTCCCAATTCACAAATATATCTTACACTCATAAGACTGATGTAATAAATCAAAAAAATCAAAAGGCTTAGAACGATCCCCAACGGCCGACCCTTTGAACGAACATGAGCACCAAGCGGTGCCCCGATCACTCCCAGCAAAAAGATAGCTATAGGGATTGAAAACATCTCAAACAATTTGATCCTGATCTGATTGTCTTTTACCGGATTATGAGAAGGGTCCCTGAGACTGGAAACCAATTCGCTGATGGACATTTCTTTTGGCCCTTTTTGCGCAGATCTTAAGTTAGATATAATTTCATCCAGGCTGATCTGAAAATCATATGTGCCATACAAAGTCGTGCTGGTGGTCTTGAAGGCATTATCCACTGTTGAGATCATGCCATTAATAAAATGGATGGTGACCTCTTTTTCTCGGGGTTTAAATTGTATTTTCCCTTCTTTAGCAATAATCATACTGGTTGTTGGAATTCCTCTTTTATCCACTATGAAAATCTCCTTCATGATTCGTTCCGATGTTGAATATGAGCCCACATAAAAAACGATTTTTTTAATCGGTTCATGAAAAATCCTCTCTTTTATAGGAATATCGGAAGCTGATTCGATGACCTTGTAACGGACCTTTTGAAAGGAGGTGTTGCCAAAAGGAACGGCATAGATGGAAATAAATATGGAAAAAATGAAGCATAACGAACTGAATACAATAACCGGCGGAAGCAGTTGATAAAGACTAATTCCTGAAGCATTTAAAGCCACCACTTCATTATCGGCGCTAAGACGAAGAAACGTCAGCAAGACACACATCAGACAAGCGGCAGGGAGAGAAAACATAATGATTCTGGGTAGCAGAGAGATAATTATCAATAAGAGTTGAAAAATATGCAGACCTTGATTGACGATCAACTCTGTCATTTCTTTTATCACCTCGGTTGCCAAAATGATCATTATCAAGATCATAATACTGACCCAGAAAATCAGACAGATTTCTTTAAAAATATATTTAAAAAGAATGGTTTTCAACGGGTAGGAGTCTTCCTATTTTTTTCATGGGTCCAAATCAGATAAAAGACTATATAAAACATTCAAGATGAATAAAAAAGATCTATGTTCCATCACTGAACCTAACCTCACATTCTTACAAATGCAAGTAGAATGTAGTATCAGGTACCCCACGAAACTCCGCCAACTGATTTATTACACGTGGTCTGAATCCATCCATATCGTCAATATAACTTTGTTCTAGCGAAAACCCATAAACAAAAGCCATAACCACCTATTGATTCAGATGGTTATGGCTTAATTATCAATCTCCTCATTATTTGTGTGGGCCTATTATGCTTTTTGTCGGATTCTACGATTTCATCAATAGATAATCACTCCTGAATTTGAATTAGATGGACCGTATCGAATTCATTCTATAACCTCTTTCAATCAGTACTTTTTTCAAATCTTAACATAAAGACCTGTTCGTTCACTTTTTACTTTTCCTTGTTTTTTCAATCGATAAATGATGTCACGGATTTTTTTCTCCTTAAAACCAGTCTTTGATATTAAATCTGCTGTTCGAAGCCCTTTTTTATTTTTACTAATCAAATTCATAACAGTGTCACTAGCAGGAACCCTTTTGGATGTTTTTACTGCTGTTCTTTTTGCCGGGGCCTTCTTTTTAGTGACACGAGCTTTTAATCTTGTTTGGGCTTTTGTTTTTATCGGTGTTGAAGATTCTGATAGCTTATCTACTTTTTTAGCAGTTTTTTCAGCTTTTTTTGTTAATGTTTTAAGCTCCTTCATCATAGCTTGAACTTCTTTTTTTAATGCTTTCATTGAAATCTACCTCCTTAAAATGAAAAATAATAAATAGGTTTGACGCACCAGCCCATACTTAAAACATCAATGAAGATCATATTAGGTTATAAAAAGAAGCCGCATCTTATTGTTGGCTAAAAAGATAAAAGCCACCTACTTAAAGCGGTAAGTTACTAATCCATGTGTGGTGTCATAAGGCGAAACGCTTATTTTTACTCGATCCCCTTGAATGACTTTAATCTTATTCTTCTTCATTCGACCCGAAAGGATTCCCCTAACAATTACGTTGTTATCACACTCAATTTCCATAGCACCACGGCCTATTACTCGTGTTACGACTCCTTCCAGCTCAATTAAATCCTCTTTACTCAAAATATCCCTTTCAAATAATAAATTGGCCTATTTAATATTTTACGAAATAAAAGCGTCTAAAGTCAACATATTTTTGCAAAATAAAGAATTTTTATAGCAATTTATAATAGTTCAGTTTAGCATTTTTAAAAAATCTATTTTGCATCCTCATACAATAAAAGCAATTCTTAATTTAATAAATCGGATATAACCCGGGTATGTTTTACCGCTGATTCACCATTCTTTATTACGGCTTCTCTCGCACGATTGCCATGATCTTTTAAAATGATTGGATGTTGAAGATACCATATTGCTTTATCCGCCAGCATCCCAGGATGGGAAACACAGATTCCTGCGTTGACCTCTTCCAAAAGCGCCGTAGCATCTAAAAAATTATCCATATAAGGTCCATAAAAAACAACTTTTCCCCAAACAGCCGCTTCTAGAGGGTTTTGCCCTCCCTTCGTTACGAGACTTCCCCCGCAAAAAATAATCGTACCTATACTGTAAAGGTGAAAAAGCTCACCAAATTTATCGACTATGACTACTTGTTTCCTTCTTTTGTTTGTAAAACCGTCTAACCAAGTGTAAAGGTGATAGGCATGCCCTCGCTTTCTTAAAAGAGACTCGATTTCTCTTGTCCGTTTGATATGCCTAGGTGCAATCAACATAATAAGGCTTGGGAATGTTTTTGAAATTTGTTGGTAAGCATCAAGAATAAGCACCTCTTCTCCTTCACGTGTACTTCCCGCAATAAAAACTGGCTGGGATTGTTTAATGTTTAAGAGATGCTTAACAAGATCCTTTATCGAGTTATCGATTCGGGTAGGTAAAAGGTCATATTTCGCATTGCCGTTTACAGCGATATCGTCTTTTTCAGCTCCCATCTTTTGGATCCGTAATGCATCCACATTACTGATCATACTAAACGCATCAATATCTTTTAGCACATTAGAAATCAGCGGTTTAATTTTAAGATATCTTTTAAAAGACTCCTTTGATATTCGACCATTTACGAGGGCGATTTTAATATTTCTTTTATGAGCTTCTTTGATCCAAGTTGGCCAAATTTCCGTTTCTAAAAATATAATAATATGGGGTCTTATGTTCGATAACATCTTTCTTACGGAAAAAAGGAAATCGCTCGGAGCATAAATTATAGGAATTTTTCCTTTAAATAACTTTTCGGCCTGCTCATAACCATGTTTGGTAGTAGCGGATAGTATAAGACATGATTTGGGGAATTTCGTCATTAATGCCTTGATAATCGACACACCCACGTTCATTTCTCCAAGGGATACCGCATGAATCCATATGCGTGGGTATCCTGACAAATTCCGCAATCGCTTCATCGACTTAAAACCGAGATGTTCTAGTAGACGTTTTCTATGACGTCCTCCAAATGCATAATAAATCAAAAAAGCCAATAAACAAGGAAAAAACAGACTATTAACAAGTAAGATGTATGCAGGATAAAAAATATTCATCATTTCATTATACTTGGGATATAAGCAATAAAACTTGGTGATAATTCCTCACGAATGAGATTGTTCTGGTAAAAGGGCATCATTTACGGGGATTAAACGATTCTTAATACGTATTAATGTAAAATGTTCGTTGTGTCAAAGCGATTAATTTGATAGCATGCATAGCATTCTGTTCACGATCAAATTATTTGAGTAGCTTGATAATGAGACATCAAATCAAAAAATGAAAGAGATGTCGGCTATGCAAAGAAAAAAAAACAAAGGTATTCCGCGTTTAATTAAGGCATGCGGATATTCCCTAAAAGGCCTTAAGGCAGCTTGGTTAAATGAAGAGGCTTTCCGAATAGAAATTCTTATTATAGGGATCATATTTCCCCTAGGTTGGTGGTTGGGTGCCTCCGGGACACAAAAGGCACTATTAATTGGAATATATTTTGTTGTGTTGATTGTCGAATTGATCAATTCTGCAATTGAAGCGATTGTCGACCGCATCGGAGAAGAGTACCATTTGTTGGCGGGTAGGGCAAAAGATTTGGGGTCTGCATCTGTATTCATCAGTCTAACCGCTTGTGTCGTAATATGGGCAATTATTCTTTTTGAACGTTTTTTTTAGTTCCGATCCGAGGAAAAGATCAATGGTACAATTCGCCTGGTTAGAAAAAAGAAGAATTCCTTGTTAAAGCTTATTCCTCCTATCGGGCATTAAATCTGATATTGTGAAATGAGACGCGACAAATAGGTCCTTTGTATGTCCATTATCTTCGCTGCTTTACTTCTGTTGCCATCTGTATGTTTCAAATTAAGAAGAATAAATTCTTTCTTAAATCTATCCAATGCCTCTTTTAATGTTAATCCTACCTCTAATCCGGGTTGATCTGTCTTATGACTAAAAATAGGAAGATCTTCAAGTAGAATTTCTTGGTTATTCCCCATGACCACAGCCCGTTCTATGGCATTTGCCAACTCCCTTACATTGCCCGGCCAATCATATTCTCGCATCTTTTCCAAGGCTTTTTCCGAGATCTTTAAATCTTGGAGTCCACGTTCCCGCCCAAAGTGATTAACAAAATAACTGGCTAAAAGAGGGATATCCTCTTTCCTTTCTCTTAATGCCGGCATACGGATCTGGACGACATTGAGTCGATAAAAAAGATCTTCACGGAATCGTCCTTCCGCGACTTCTTTGGCAATATCTCTGTTCGTTGCAGAGATAACCCGCACATCCACAGAAATGGGTGTAAGGCCTCCGACTCGGTAGAATACCCCTTCTTGCAAAACACGAAGCAGTTTAGCTTGCATTCCACCGGACATTTCTCCGATTTCATCAAGAAAAAGTGTTCCGCAATCAGCAAGTTCAAATTTTCCTATTTTTCGACTCGCAGCTCCTGTAAAGGCTCCTTTCTCATAACCGAATAACTCCGCTTCCATCAATGTTTCCGGTAAAGCAGCACAATTAAGCACAATCAAATGTTCAGCTTTTCGTGATCCTGCCCTATGGATCAATCGGGCCAATAGTTCTTTTCCGGTACCACTTTCTCCTAGTATAAGCGTACTGGTCTTTGAGTTGGCTACTTTAAAAGCATCTGAGACGGCTTTTTTAAGGCTTTTGCTTTCTCCTATGATTTGATGTTTGGTTTCAAGCTCCTCTTTGAGATCTTTATTTTCCCTTTTGACTTGGTCTATTTTTCTTGCATTACCAATGGCCATCGATGCCAATCCGGCGAATGCTGTTAGCGTTTTCATATCCTCACTCTTTATGGAGCTTCCATCTTCTTTATCAATTATTTCAACAACACCGATAATCTTTCCCTCCATTTTCATAGGAACACAAGCGATTGAATGGGTCTGAAATCCGATATATTCACTAATTCGTTTATCCCACCTGGGGTCTTTGCTTACATCGGGAATAAGAAGTGGTTCTCCTGTTTCCGCTACATAACCGGCAATCCCTTCTCCCATATTGATTTCATATTTACGCACCTCCTCCTTTTTTTCCCCTGTTGCAATTTTAAAATAAAGTTTTCCAGTCTTTTGATCGAGTAATAATAAAGAGCTGGCTTTTGCCTGCATCATACGCGTAGCTGAATCGATAATCAATTCAAGAAGTTGATCGAGATCGAGCACCGAATTCAACCAAGTAGAGATCTCATTTAATCGGTCAATGGGAGAATCTGAGATTGGCAGTCCTCTATACATAAACACCTCACAATTAAGTGGATACAATATGTCAATACGATAAAAAGTGTAACAAAAATTTATGTAAATGTATACTTTTTTTAATATATGTCTGATTATAAACTCTTTTTGAATAATACATTTTTATAAAAAAGAAAAAGCAAGGAGCCTATTTTCCACATTAAATCAAGGTGTTAGGATTAACTTTTCTAAAAGATCTTTTCGGCACACCCTTTGCTTAAGGAAGAAGTAAGGCAAAAAATGTATGGAACCGGAGGTCAACATGTTGCTTGAAGATTTTCAATTACAGACATTGATCAATGAAGCAGAGGTTTATCAATCTCAGGGACTTTTGGAAGAATCAAAGGAAAAATACTTATCGGTTCTTCACTATATGACGGATGATAATCGGTCATCTGATACCTATAAAAAATTGATAAAAACCGTTAATGTGAGGATTGAAAAAATAGAAGAAGATATCGCTGATTTTGAAAAGATTGATGAAACACCAACACTATCCCATGATGTACAAAATTTAATACAGAAGGTTTTTTCTTTCTCACAAACAAAAGAAATGGCGGAAGTGGAAGGTGTATTAGCCCTGGCGAAATTTGGTCAACATGAACAAGCTTTGGTGGAATTCCATCGATTACTGGGGAAGGGGGTTGCCCCTGGCGTGGTCGCAAAACACATCTTGGAATGTCATTTGGCTTTATCATCTTCAGAAGCTGCAATCTCACAATTTAATCAATGGGTTGCCAACGGCCTGTTAACCCAAGACGATCTTCTGGACGCGCAGTCCTTTCTTGAGACAGTCTTAAGGGATAAAGGGATTGAGACATCGCTTCCTCAATTGGATCATACTCCGAGGAAGAAAAATAGAACTAGGGGAGAACAGCGGTTGGCTCTGGATATTTATTCACTCAAGATCCAAGTCGATGATCATAGTGAAGGCCTTTATGAGATCGATTTCGATGTTACGTTTCAATCAAATGACACCGTGAGTGTCGTAATCCCTTCTGAGAAAAAAACACTACTTGATCGATTCCATCTAGGCATGTCCTTGCCGAAGATAAAATTTTACACGCCAAGGGCCGTATTTGAAGGGAATGGGATTGTTGCGGAAAAGACAGAAATAAAAATCGGTCCCAAAAAAGGGGATTATGTGTTGGACATTAAAATAAAGGCAAATTAACCGGTAAGAAAGGTCACAAAAATTCATGGCGTTTTTTAATCAAAAAGATAAAGTTATTGAATGCAAAATTGTTTATTATGGTCCCGGAATGTGCGGAAAAACCACAAATTTGGAATATATTTTCAGGGCAGGCAGAAGTTACGCAACTACTGATATGATATCTATTAATACAAAAGGAGATCGAACACTGTACTTTGATTTCCTCCCTATGGGGATTGGTAGGATTATGGGATGTGATGTAAAAGTCCAACTTTTTACTGTTCCAGGGCAATCAAAGTATCGTTCTACAAGAAAGATGGTTCTCAAAGGTGTCGATGGGATCGTTTTTGTTGCAGATTCACTCCAGATTCGAAAAAACGAAAACCTTAGCTCCTTAAAGGATCTCCAAGAAAATCTCGCTGAACAAAATATGGATCTTTTCAACATCCCACTCGTCTTTCAGTACAACAAAAGAGATCTTTCTGAAAATGGCATTCCTATAATGCAAGTCTCTGAGATGGAGTCGTATCTGAATAATAAACTAAAGGTCCCTTTTTATACCGCAAGCGCCTTAAAAGGAAATGGCGTTAGCGATACCTTGAAAAAATCCCTAAAACTTACGTTGCGACATCTGCAACACGAATTGAGATGGGCAAACTAGGAGGTTAACCATGAACGGCAAGATAGTATTTTCAGGATATTTGGAGTTTATGGGTTTGGCAGACATATTTCAAATGCTCGGTAATAATCGGAACACTGGGGTGTTACAGCTTACCAATGATTATTTGCCGAACCGAGGTCAAATTTTTTTCAAGGATGGTAATCCCATAAATGCAATCAGTGGTCATCTTCGAGGACTAAATGCTATTTATTCGTTGTTCGGGTGGAACGATGGAAAGTATGAATTTCTTGAAAAACCGATTCAGGTTGAGCAAGTCGTCAAGCACAGCCGAATGCAAATCGTCATGGATGCTATGAGAATGGTGGATGAAGGGAAAATTAAAAGAATAGGATCCGGAGGCGATAAGCAGCCTGGTAAAGGAAAGGCCATGTCAAGCAACAATAAAAAGGGAGGTCTTAGTGTAGTTAAGGGCCCACAAATTGATTATACTTATATTATCGAAGAAAATTTATTTCGAAATGGAGAACGGATTGTCAAGGAAGGTCATTACGGGAACTGGATATGGGTAATACTCAGTGGGTTGGTCGAGGTCAGTCGAGAAACACCAAAAGGTCCTTTGCCGGTTGCGAGGATTGGCGAAGGCTGTTTTATTGGTACGATTGCATCCCTTGTCTTTCGTGAATACGCAAGAACGGCTACCGCAACGGCAGTAGGGGATGTTCATTTGGGACTTTTAGACATCCAGCAACTTGCAGGCGAATATTCTTGTTTGTCCACGGATTTTAAAAAGCTTTTATTGAGCCTTTGTGGTCGGCTAAACAAATTGAATGATAGTTCCGTTGGATTATCCATGAGAGAAATCAAGGAAAATGCCGCTGCCCTAATGAAGGACAAAAAGATGCTTTTAAACAAAGAAAAATCCGTAGACGATCTTTTCCTAATTACCGCGGGCGAAATATATGTTGTTGGGCAAACCCCAAAAGGGTATTTACCGTTGGCCACACTAAATAGAAACGACGTTTTTGGTTCAGTCCCTTTTATTGATATGGGACATGATCCACAATATACCGCGGTCATTGCATCAAAAGATGTTAAAGTTGATAAGATTAATAAAGATAACATTAAGAGAGAATATGATCACTTGACCCCGACATTTAAAAATCTTGTCGAAAATGTGGGCTCATGCGTATCCATGACAACGAAAATCGCCTGCCAGGTACATTAATAGATTCGATCAATGCTTATCCAAAAACGGTTTATATTTGGGAGGATGGGGATCTCTTTCCAAATTTTCCGCCCCAAGGCCGATGCCTTTTGCTACCTGCCATTATTCCAGCGGGCAGAGCTGCCCCTATCGTTTCGACAAATGGCATTGAGGGCAGGCACAAAGAAATAATGGTGCTTAAGCAACCATGCCGTGGAGGCTCTGATATCGTATTTGTAGTATTTCAATGCCGTCCTACGGCCTCCTCAAAAATGGCGGTGAGCCTAAAAACGATTCCCGTATTTCCGATCTGAATGTAGAAAAAGACGAACCTTAAAAACGTTCTGTTATGGGCATAATTGAAAAACAATAGCTCAAACAAATAGGAAAGTTGAATTTCATTTATTTTAGACACCGATGAATTTCGATAAAGAATGAAAATAGATTTGGGTTTCAAAAAGCAAAGACTATTTTGATATCAAAATTAAACATCAACTTAAGGCGCATTAGAGAACAGGAATATAGGCCAATGGATTCTAATCAATTGGAAAAAGCAAATCTTATGCTTTTCATGTCTAATATATTATAAAAAAGATATGGATGATTTTTTGGTCAAGAGTTACTAATATACCCAAAATTTTTTATGCATGAAAATGGGTTATTTTTTAATGGTATCTGCCACCCACGGGAAGCGTTTTTGCAAGTTCCAACTCGAATTCGACCAAGCTCGTTACCGCCCCCTGGCCGCGAATATTTTGCCATGCAGGCACGGAAGATGGATTCAGTCGGAGAGGCCGTCCGATGGGGGTTTTCATCCAGCAGATTATGGAAGCTGGGTGCCGTTCCAAAGGCTTAAGATGAATAGTTGGAACTTACGAAAGAGCTCCCTGTGAGTGACATAGAAGGTTGACAATGCTTGCGCAAATTCTGTTTAAAAGACCGACAATAAAAATGTCTCAATATCAATGCCCCCAGTAGCAAATTTGTTTATCGTTACGATCTCTTTTTAAGGCTTATAAAAACCACAAATTTCACTGTTCATCTTGAAGCGAAAGAGTAATTATCATGGACGGATCAATCATGAAAAAACTCTATGTTTTGAATGGACCTATGGCGGGTCAATTTTTTGATCTGAATAGCCCTGACATATCGTTAGGTAGAGATTCCGGCAATTCCATCCAGTTAAAAGACCCCTCCATCTCACGCAAGCACGCCAGGATAACGATTAAAGACGACAAATATTTTATTGAAGATTTACACAGTCAAAACGGCATCTGAATCAACGGATCAGCCATCGATCCAGGATCACCACATGAAATAGATGAAGGGGTACCCGTTGCTGTCGGGCGAGTGTATTTCAATATCGGGAAAAAAGATATTGAAGATGGCCTGGTTATTCAGTGTGCTATCGATCTACTGGGTTCTGGGAAGTTTGCAAAAAGTCCCGCCCTTGGAAATAGATATATCACCGACCACAAAAAATTAGAGCTTATCTACGAAATTTCGATGTTGTTAATGCAATCTTTTGATGTAGAGGAGATTTGTGAAAAAATTTTCGACTCCCTGTTTTTATCACTCAGCAGGATTGACAGCGGTGCCATTTTATTAGTTAACAATGAAAGCGGAGAACTCCAAGAAATAATATCTCGCAGAAGAGGCGATAAAAAACCGGCTTCTGTAAAATACAGTAGAACCATCGTCCATAGGGTCATTCAAGAAGGGAAAGCCATCATGATGGCTGATACGCGTCAAGAGAAACAGGAGAATCTCTCTGAAAGTATTGAAATGATGCATGTCAAATCGATCATGTGTGTTCCTTTGATTAGCAAATCGAAAATATTGGATGTTGTTTATGTCCACTCCATAAAAACACTTTATGGTTTTAGGAGAGACGATCTTTTTTCTTTTCAGCATTGACTAATTCTGCTGCCCTAGCCATTGAAAATGCCTTGCTTTTTTCCATTCACAAACGTGTCGTAAGGGCATTAAAAGAATCTGAGGAAAAATATCGGCTGTTGGTCAACAATGCGAATGAGGCCATTTTTATTATTCGAGATCGTTTCATTGCCTTTGCTAATCCGAATACACTCGCCCTGTTAGGCTATTCTCAACAGGAGATATTAAGTACTCCCTTTGAAAATCTTATTCATTATGATGATAAGGTTGAGGTAATTGAAAGTCTGGATAAAGATGTAATTGAAAACAAGGGTTCTTGCCACTATTCGTGTCGTATGCTGAATAAAGAAGGCGATGAGGTATTGATCCGAAGTAATGCAGTTGTGATTAATTGGGAAGGAAAACCCGCTGTATTGAATTTTGCTAGGGATCTGACAAGACAGAGGGTGCTGGAGGATCAGCTTTTACAGGCTCATAAGATGGAAGCCATCCATACATTAATAGGAGGAATTTCCAACGACCTCAATAACCTACTAATGGGTATTCAAGGGAATACCTCGTTAATGTTAATTGATGTGTGTCATGATAGTCCACACTACAATAGATTAAAAGAAATCGAGCGTCTTATCAACAATGGGGCAGCCATTTCTGAAAAACTATTCGGTTTCACACAGAGGGGAAACTATTTAGTCCGGCCAAATAAAATCAACCAAATTATTTCAAGTACACTAGAACAATTTCGTTCCGAAAAGGAAAACATTGCAATTCACGAAAATTATTCTCAAGATGATATTACGGTAGATGTGGACAAAAGGCAAATCGAGCAAGCCTTACTCAATGTCTGCGTAAATGCCTGGCAGGCGATGCCGAAGGGGGGAGATCTTTACGCAAGCACTGATATTGTAAAATTTAATGAAGATTATGCAAAGCCGTTTGGTTTGGTATGTGGTTACTACGTGAGGATCTCCATAACAGATACAGGTATCGGTATGGACAAACAAACGCAGATTCGGATTTTCGATCCATTTTTTACAACAAAAAAATGGGACAAGGAATGGGCTTAGGGCTTGCAGCTGTTTATTGGATAATTAAAAACCATAACGGCATCGTTAATGTTTATTGTAAAAAGCATAAGGGAACGACTTTTAATATTTATCTTCCTTTAAAGGAAAATTTGCTACATCGAGTACTGACCAATAGTAAGCCAAATCGTTTTAAGGGTTCGTAAGTTATTTTATTGGCGGATGTTAATAACGATATCATTGATGTTTGAGGGAAATTGCTCAGACAATTGGGATTTAATATTTTAACGGCCAACAGTGGAAAAGAAATTTTTAATCGTCTTTCAGATTCAAATCGCTCAGCAAAGGCCCATAAACTGATGATATAAGATATGATCATGCCTAACATGCCCTTTAGCGATTTGAAAAAGACGGCCCTTAGAATGAAGGACCTTCTTGCCAATGGACATGGGTTAAATGGTAAAGCAGCAGACTTATCAGGGATGGGTTGTGATGGCTTTATTCAAAAACTGTTCAATATGGAAGCACTATCAACAAAAGTGAGGAGACTAATATCTAAAACACAAACAATAATTAATTCCGAGAAATATTCCAATACAAGGCGCATACTCCCTTTTTAAAAATGGCATACCCATTCATGCTTGTCCAAAAACGGTTTTTGGAGGGACGAGATCACTTTTCTAAACGGAATATGTCAATGGGAATGAGACACCCATGGTCATAAATTAAACTCTAATCTCATCTGTCGAAGGCCGATTAATCCATACG
>JAFGGA010000004.1 GCA_016930835.1 Deltaproteobacteria bacterium | reverse complement strand
TGGATTCCGTGATCAAGTCACGGAATGACGTAATTGGAACAGCCTATTGGGCTGCTGTCATTCCGTGACTTGATCACGGAATCCGCAATTGGTTTGATTTTTCAAAGAGCTAAACTGTTACAAAAGGAGATATATTTTATTGGAATTTTCAACGATTAAAGGATTTAGAGACATCCTGCCCAAAGAGGTGGGGAACTGGCATTATTTGGAGACAACAGCCAGGACCATATTCAAGCTCTTCGGCTTTAAAGAGATACGACCTCCTTTATTGGAAAGAACGGAACTCTTCAGCCGAAGTATCGGACAGGATACGGATATCGTCTCAAAAGAGATGTATACGCTCACGGATTCCAAGGGGAGGGGGATGACCCTGAGACCCGAGGCTACGGCGTCCGTGGTCAGGGCCTATATACAGAATCGATTGTATCAGGATGATCCTGTTCAGAAATTGTTTACCATAGGACCTATGTTTCGGCACGAACGTCCTCAAAAGGGGCGGTTTCGACAATTTCATCAAATCAATGCCGAACTATTTGGCGATGGTGGTCCTCGTTCGGATGCCGATCTCATCCATATGGCCATGCATCTGCTTACCTCAGTGGGCCTGGTGGGTCCTGTACTTAACCTGAACTCTCTGGGGTGTGAAAAGTGTCGGGACGGCTTCAGGAAAGAGTTAAAATCATACCTGGCCCAAAGGATCAGCGCCTTTTGTGGAGACTGTCAAAAACGAGCGGAGACCAATCCCTTAAGGGTATTTGATTGTAAAGTGGATACCTGCAAGGAACAAATTATGGATGCCCCATCCATACTTGATTATATCTGTGAAGATTGTCGGGAACACTTTTCATCCCTTCAAGGGTATCTTAAAGACCTGGGGATCCCCTTTTCCATCAATCATCGGTTGGTCCGGGGGTTGGATTACTATACGCGCACCTGCTTTGAGATCCAATCCGATCAATTGGGGGCCCAAAATGCTGTTATCGGTGGAGGGCGTTATGACGGCCTGGTCAAGGAGCTTGGCGGGCCGGATCATCCGGCCATTGGTTTTGCCATCGGCGTTGAGAGGCTTTTGACGTTGTTGGAGGGAATCGTCGACCATCAGACCGGCGGGCCGGATCTTTTTATCGCAGGGATTGGGTCCCGCGCAGAAGAAAAGGTTTTTCACTGGACCAACATCCTACGGCGTTCAGGCATTTGTGTCGAAATGGAATATGGTTCAAAAGGCCTGAAGGCCCAAATGAAAAAGGCGGATCGAGTCGGAGCCAAAAAGGTGTTGATCGTGGGGGACGATGAACTGGCATCCGGTAAAGGAATCATCAGGGATATGGGAGCAAAGATTCAAACAGATGTGGATCTGGATAAATTGGAAGAGGAAATCAAAAGACTATTATGAGCGAATACATGATCGATTATTTGGGAGAATGGCAGAGAACACATGATTGTGGATGTCTTAGGGCCGGAAATATTGGAGAGGAAGCGACTTTAATGGGATGGGTTAATACCCGCAGGGATCTTGGGAGTCTCATTTTCATCGATTTAAGGGACAGAGGTGGTATAACCCAGATCGTGTTTGACCCCAGGATTGATGAGGCGGCCCTTGAAAAGGCCCGGGTGCTGAGGAATGAGTGGGTGATTGCTGTAAGAGGATCTGTGTCTCGACGCCTTGAAGGACAAGAAAATCCCGATATGCCGACTGGCGCAGTGGAATTACAGGTCAAAGAGCTCAAGATCTTAAATAGAACGGAGGTCCCGCCTTTTCAGGTAGACGGTATGGTGGACGCCTCCGAGGCCTTGCGTCTAAAATACCGATACCTCGAACTCAGAAGACCCAAGGTTCTTCAACATTTTATAAGGCGGCACCGAATCGCCGCCCTGACAAGGGAATATCTGGGTAAACGAGGTTTTTTGGAAGTAGAAACCCCTTTTCTGACCAAAAGCACACCGGAGGGGGCAAGGGATTATCTGGTGCCCAGCCGGGTTAATAAAGGGATGTTTTATGCCTTGCCTCAATCCCCACAGCTCTTTAAGCAGCTTCTGATGATATCCGGATTTGATCGATATTACCAGATTGTGCGATGCTTCCGCGATGAAGATTTGAGGGCGGATCGCCAGCCGGAATTCACCCAAGTGGATCTGGAGATGTCCTTTGCCCAAGAAGAAGATGTAATGCAGATCTTTGAAGGGTTGATAAAAGAACTCTTTTTTCATGTATTGGGTAAGGAGGTCATTATCCCCATTCCTCGAATGGATTATCAGGCCGCTATGGATCGATTCGGATCGGATAAGCCGGATACGCGCTTTGGCATGGAGCTACGGGACATCACGGATCTCGTGAAAGATACGGAATTCAAGGTCTTCCGGGGTGTGATCGAAAAAGGCGGTGTCATCAAGGGCATTAAGGTGGATAAAGGCGCCTCGATTTTTTCCCGAAAAATCCTGGACGAACTGTCTCGACAGGTAACGGAATGGGGGGCAAAGGGCCTGGCTTGGATTAAGATGACGGAGAACGGCTGGCAGTCATCCATCAGCAAATTTTTTGACGACTCCCAACAGGCAGCCGTTAACCAAAGATTGGGCGCCATTTCGGATGACCTGATATTGATTGTTGCGGATCAATCCAACATAGCCAATCAATCCTTGGGAATGCTCCGGTTGGAGGTTGCCAAAAGGGTAGGCCTCATCCGCAAGGATGATCATGCTTTTCTATGGATTACACGATTCCCTTTACTGGAGTTTAATGAAACGGAAGGGCGGTTGGAGGCCGTACATCATCCTTTTACGGCCCCTTTGGATGAGGACATTGGTTTCGTTGAAGAACAGCCCGGACGGGTCCGGGCAAAGGCCTACGATCTGGTTCTGAACGGTGTGGAAGTTGGAGGAGGCAGCGTTAGGATCCACAATATGGACATGCAGGTCAAAATGTTCCGGGTACTCGGGATTTCGGAGGAGGAAGCAGACCAAAAATTCGGGTTTTTCCTGGAAGCTTTGCGTTACGGGGCACCTCCTCATGCGGGGATGGCTATCGGCTTTGACCGTCTGGTAGCCATTATGTCCGGTGTGGAATCCATTCGAGAGGTCATTGCCTTTCCAAAGACCGCTAGCGCCACTTGCCTTTTGACTGACGCTCCCTCCCATGTGGACGGGCGTCAATTGGATGAATTGGGGATTTCATTGAAATGACCCGAAATCTCATTTCAAGGATCACCTTTCTCGAATCATGTAGGTTGCAATTCGGAATTAGGATTCGGAGCGGTTGGATCAGAGCCCCCAAACTTCAGCAAAGATTTTAATCTTTTATCAATATACCGATAAAACAACCACCCAGGGCACCTTCTTCATCGTTTTCCGGAAATGATGATGTTTCATGGGAGGTCCCCAGGCCAGAGGGGTCGATAATGGTCCCATCCACCATGGCATCATCATCTCCGATTCCTCCGTCGACGAGCGTCATCGTGATTTGGTCTCGTGCCGTATTAAAGGAAATAAATTGACTATAGTCGACCCATCCATAAACTGAACGATACTTATACCATGTGAAATCATCAGGGGCGGGTGATGGCAAATAAATGACAATCAAAGAAGTGGTCCCTGATGGTTCGACTTTGATTTGCATATCGATTAGTCCATAGATCAAATTGCTCGGTTTCTCAATGGAATCCGGAATGGTTGATGGATTCACCACATTCAGACTAATGAGGGTTCCACCACTTTCTTGTTTTATCCCGATAGATTGACCCGTGGATGTTTTCACCGGGAGGACGTCTGCCGGGAAATCCATAATGCCGTTATCATTGACTGTGATTGAGACGTTATCGCTGTCCGTCAGGCCGCTTGCATCCGTGATTGTCAGCTGAAATTCAAGTACTATCCCCGCCGAATCAACAGGCGGTGTGACAAAAGTGGGTGCCGTGAGTGTCGCCCCGGAAAGCATTATCGTTGTTCCGCTAATCTGTTCCCATTGATACGATACAATGCCATCATCCGGGTCATTAGAATTTGAAGCATCTAACATAACGGTCTCACCTTCATCAATATACTGATCCGGCCCGGCATTGGCTGTTGGTCCCATGGTGGCCACATAGAAATCAACGGCGATGGCCTGGGGGCTATTGGTCACCCCTGAAGCACTAATGGTAATGGTTGCCGAGTAATTCCCAGAAGCAAGACCCGAGGTGGAATAATTCACGATATGAGTATTTATTCCCCCTGATGATGAACCGCCTGCGGGTGAACAGGTCAACCAGGCAACATCGTCCGATATGGAATAATCAAGCATTCCGGTTCCGGAATTCCACACATTGAAGCTTTGGGATGGTGCATTGGTCCCTAAAGGACATGAACTGGACAAGGAAACAGGACTAATGGCAATATTAGGGTATTCGCAATTCAGAGTGTTTTGAGAACCGAGGCTAATTGAAGTTGTTTCAATATTCTCTCCATTCCGGGCCTTGACCCAGAAGGAATAAATTGTCCCACAGGAAAGTCCAGTACATAACCATGATGTACTTGTTGTCCATCCTGAATCAACCGTTACCCCATGTATGTTCACTTCACAAAGATACTCAGTTCCTGAGGGATTTCCATTGGCACCCCAATTGGCCTTAATGGAATCTAAAGCAATGTTTGAGAATGTCGATGCATTTGGATTATTTGCCAATGTTATGACGTTGATAGTATTTGAAGAAGAGCTTTCGCCATATGAATTAAATGCCTTTATTCGATAAAAATATTGGGTATTGGGGAATATGTTATTGATCACCGGATAAGTGGTCACATTATCAACGTTTAGACTATTATAACCAGACACTATATTGTGAAAGCTTGAATCTAATGCAACATCCAGTTCATATTCTGTAGCGCCCGATGCCGAATTCCAATTTGCAGAAAAACTCGTTGATTGTAAATTCGATGCATCCGTCGCTATGGGAGGCGGTAAGAAGAATGTAATAATCCCAGATGCCGTCGAAAAAATAATATTGTAATAATTATAAAGTTGAATATTTTCCCACTCGTCATAGTCTGTCCAATCAGTACCTTGTGTGTTAAAGCCAGCCCATGCATCAGTTTGGCTCAACTCATAAGCCCCAATTGCTAAGATGTAATCTCCAGCCGTAAGGCCTGTTAAACCTAAATAGGCATTTTGCCCGCTTCTGGTATCATGTGAGCCGGGGGCGGAATCACCTGAGTATATCCCTGTGGCGTCACTTATTAAGGTTCCAGTAGAGGTAAAAAGATAAATATTTGCATGAAGCCTGTTATTATGGTTGCCATCACCAAAAAAATCCTGAGGAATTGCAGGCTTACTACCACATGCTTCCCAAGCTTGAACATCAATAATTAGATCCGTAGCCTCACTTAGATTAAAAACCCATTGATCGACTTGAGAAGGAGAGTCAATGGAATCATTTATGAAACGATAATCAGCCATGGCGCCGGAAGAAAGTAAGGCTAATAAAAAAAATACCAAAAAAAAGGCAAATTTATTTTTCATTTTTTTCCCCATATTTAAAAAGGAAAAAGAATTTATTAAAAAACATACAATACCGACAATATAATCCCATGGGTGATATCGTTGGATTTGGTTTTTTCCCATCGTTGTTCGCTTCTGGTTTGCAGTTGGAATATCTGATATCGATATCCCAGTTGAATAAAGAAATGTTCCAGGGGCTGATAGTTCAATGAAGCTTCTCCATTAAAACCCAATGAGGGATATGGATCGAGGTCGGTTGTATCCGAGGTCCCCCCACTAATCACATTCATTTTTAAAGTCGGTATGGAATAAAGCAGCCCAAGTTGCAGCCCTCCCGCAAATTTGTCCGATATGGGGTAAGCAAAACCCATACCGGCTGTAGGCATCATCACCGTCGATTCCAAGGTATAATAAAAGGTGTTGGGGCCCATGGGTGTATCATAGGTCAGTGTAAAATCCATATCCACGACCTGGTGTTTATAACCCACAAAGACCTTCATGTTTTTCGATAACGAATAATTTGCCGCCAAATCATAATCCTTTCGTTCCAATTCCACGGAAGATTCAAGGTCCATACCGCTTGCCGTGCCGCTCCAGTCCTGAGAAAAGGCGCTGAATATCATGGGTGCGAAGCTAAAAGCCCACTTTGCATCATCTGTCTGATAACTCAATAGAGGCCCTAAAAGATATCCGGACCCTGGATCCCTTTTCGTGTTAAGAGTCATCCCCATTTCACTAAATCCAGCCGAGATATCTTTTTCAAACCATTTCAGTACAGACGACTCCCATGATGCATACCATCCTTTCGCCCCTCCGATAAACGTTCCTGCTGTAGAGATTGCAGACCAGGGGGAAAAAATAGCGATTACCAGGATATAAATTATCCATTTTTCTCTTCTCATGAAAAGGTCCACCTTCTAAAAATTTTTGGAGATGAAGTGATGCTAAAGCGTCATGGGCATACCCATGGATAGCCTGAGCAGATTTTTTCTTGCCTTTTCGTAATCAGGATCATACTTGATTGCGAGGGTGAAACTCTGCTTTGCCTCTTTAAGAAGTTGTTCGGCTTTTTCAGCGTCTCCTATCTTCTTGAACTCATTTGCCTTGGTTAAGGCCATTTCACCGGCATAGTTGTTTAAGGATGCGTCCACCGAACGCGTTTCAATATTTTTTTGGATCTTTAACAGGTGTTCGTTTTGAAACACCGCGCCGAGCAGTTGTGATACCTTAATAACTAAGGTCTTTTGCATTGAAAAAAATCGATCCGTTCCACCGATTTCAGATGCCGCTCCTATCTGAACCCCTTGCTCAACCGAAAAAACCTGCGACTCTATCCTTAATGTTCCGTGCATCTCCATAAATGATCCTGTAAGGATATATTTCGCCGCGGCGATTTTTCCCACTTTGATGGCCTGTTTTTCATCTATCATGCCGGAAAGCTGGAGTTTCTGTTGTTCAAAAATATCATTTAACCGTTCCTGGCTAAGGATATTAAAAAGGCCCATGGATTCAAGATCGGTAATCATCATGGATGCAAGGCCGAATTCCCACGGAAGAAATTGTGCAGACCGGTCTTTCAGGGTGGTGTTTTTAAAATTCAATACCATTAATACCGTGCGTTGAGAGCGCGGTATATCCTGTAAAATAAGCTTTTGCGGTTCCGAGGCACATCCCATCAATAATGGGATTAAGATTATGGATATAAAAATATTATAATATTTCATGCAGTGTTGGATATTCCCCTAAATGTCCAGTGGATTGGATTTTTTAATGTACCCTTCTTTTCAAGGGTGACAATCCACACAATTTTTGTATTCATAATTTTTTTCATGACATGTCTCACACTGCACCATGATACAGCCATGTCCATCACTCTCCCCTTCACATAATTCTTCTGCGTCTTCGGACGTATGACACTCCTGACACCTCCAATAGGTGGTTTTGGAGAAGTCCCCGCAGCTATGACATTCAAAGCAATCTCCATCGTAGCGGTCCGAGTGTCCCTTGTGATTGAATGTAACGTCGGATTCTGTACTGCCGAAAAAGACAATGACCTCTTCATGTGATTCAATTTTTCGTTCATCACTCGTTGAATAATCACTTTCACCACATGCAAATAGCAGCAAAAACAGTCCCAACCCTACCGGCACAATACATTGAAGGATATGTTTTTTTTTCATCTCGCGTCTCGATAAAAAGTTTGCATATTTGGCAAAAGCACATTTGATCCCATTTCCGTCCTCTCGTTCATTCAGCGGCAATATCATTTATTAAAAATATTCAAACCACTTCACCAAACTGCTCAGGCAACGGGAATATACTTTTAAAATTGGAAAGATTCTTTTTGGAAATGAATTTGTTAAGTTGAAGGGAAATACATGCTTTCTAACGACTATAGGGAAAAGGATGCTTTCTGTCAATAGGAAGTTGATTTTATCGGGATGGTTTTAACCGGATATGTTAAGGGAAAAAAGCGATAAGCGCTTATATTTCTAAATAAAAAAACCTAAAATTAAGGATTCATGAAGAACAAAATGTCTTTAGAAATCGTTTATCAATCTTTGAGGCTTTCATTTTTGGATTTTATCATATTCTCCTTGAAAGAATGAGGTTTGCCCTGCATTGTTCGAAAATTTGTAAATAATAGGTTCTTTCATGGGCAATGGTTGATTTAGAAGATGATAAAAACACCCAGCATAAATTCCCCCGGGCTAATCGCCTCGATGGTATCATCATAATGATTATTTGAAGAATAAGACTGGTGTTTTTTTAATTCAATTTCCGATGAATCATAGATGGCCAATACCCCCATATTGACCCGCTTATTCCTTAAAAATTCAATTCCAACCCCGGCCATAAACCCGGGAGAGGTGTCTTCCACATAGTCGCCGCTGGCAAAGTGGTTGGAGATACCCCCGCATATATACGGCGTGGCATTGGCCTCGGAATTGAAAGTATACCTTATAAAAATGCTCGACGGGATATTGAAAAAATCATATTCTTCCGCCGAGATATACATGAATGGCCCTACTCCGACCCCGAGACTGAAATGATTGAATATTCTGGTATCGGATCGAAATGAAATACCCGCAGGAACATAGTCGGACGAGTAAATGGAATACCCTTCTTTCTCAAGATTATTTTCATAGATATCTACAATGTCGTCAAATCCACTCACATAGGTCAGGCCGAATGAATATTTTGTATTGCGGGCTTGGGCTGATGAAGAGAGGATTCCCATTGCCATTAAACATACCACAGACATAATCCATCTATTCTTTTTCATGATTTTTCTCCGTTCCAAGATTCATATTCATTCGGGTATTTCAAGACCTTAAAATGCATCAGATGCCAGGTGCATGTAAAAATATTTTGGAATGTAGCCAGAACAAATACTTAGAAATGATTTTCGGGGGGAGACTATAAATTTTGGGACATTTGTCTGTCAACCGTAAATATCCAACAACGAGGATTTTAAGATGATAAAGCCTGGCTCGGGGAAATCCCAAAGCCAGGCCGAGGTGTCCGACGGTGATAGTCTTATTTCTTTTTGGCAGCGGTTTTTCGCAAGGAGCGTTTTTTGGTCGAATCGTCCTCGATGGATGCCTGGGCACCGGCTAACCGTGCAATGGGAACACGGTAGGGGGAACAGCTTACATAGTTCATTCCCACCTGATAGCAGAAATGCACGGAAGCCGGATCGCCGCCTTGTTCGCCGCATATCCCTACCTTTAGGTCTTTCTTGGTTGAACGGCCCTTAGTCACACCCATTTCAATCAACTGCCCGATACCTTCCTGGTCTATGGTCTGAAAAGGATCCGCCTTGAGGATCTTCTTATCCAGATATTCGCCAAGAAAACTACCGATATCGTCCCGGCTAAACCCAAACCCCATTTGGGTGAGGTCATTGGTCCCAAAGGAGAAGAAATCAGCAGCTTGGGCCATTCTGTCGGCCAGGAGGCAGGCCCTGGGTATCTCAATCATGGTACCCACAAGGTGGTTGATGCGGGTGACCTTATATTTTTTAAGTACTTCTTTATAAACCCTTTCGATAATTTCTTTTTGATTCAATAGCTCATTTACATCACTGGTTACCGGGATCATGATCTCCGGAAGGGCCTTTTTCTTCTCTTTATTGAGCTCGGCCGCGGCCTCAAATGTGGCTCGCACCTGCATTTCCGTTACTTCCGGATAAGTAATACCCAACCGTACGCCACGATGCCCCATCATGGGATTGAGTTCATGAAGAAGATCGCCTCGTTTTTTGACTTCATTGAGATTAATGCCCAAGCTTTCGGCCAATTCCGTTTGCTTGGCCGGATCTTGCGGGATAAATTCATGGAGGGGGGGGTCTAATAGCCGGATGGTGACGGGCAGACCACTCATGGCATTGAGCGTGGCCTTGATATCATGCTTGACATGGCTGGAGAGATCATTCAATGCGTTGCGTCGTTCCGTCTCCGTACTGCTGAGGATCATCTTGCGGAGTAGAAAGAGCGGTTTGTCGCTGCCTTCACCGTAAAACATATGTTCCGTTCGGAATAGGCCGATTCCCTCGGCACCAAAGGCCCTGGCGATTTTGGCATCTTCGGGTGTGTCGGCATTGGCCCGAACACCAAGATTCCTGTATTTATCCACAATCTTCATGAACTTTTGAAAGTTGGGATTTTCCGTGGCGTCTATCATGCCCAGCTGACCTTCATAGACATAACCCTTGGTTCCGTTTAGGGTAATATAAGCCCCTTCATCAAAACTTTTGCTGCCGATGATCATCTTTTTTGTTGTGGTATTGACCTGAACCATCCCCGCGCCAACAATACAGCACTTGCCCCAGCCGCGAGCCACCAAAGCCGCATGACTGGTCATACCACCGCGGGAGGTCAGTATACCTTCAGCAGATCGCATACCGGCAACGTCTTCAGGATTGGTCTCTTCCCTGACCAGGATCACCTTTTCCCCTTTTTTATCCCACTTAACGGCTTCTTCAGCCGTGAACACGATTCGTCCATATGCACCACCAGGGCCAGCAGGAAGCCCTCTAGCGATGGGTGAATTCTTTTTTTCTTCCAAAGGATTTACAATGGGATGGAGGAGCTCATCCAACTGGTCGGGACGGACCCTCATAACGGCCATATCTTCCGTGATGAGACGCTCTTTAAGCATGTCCATGGCCATATTCATGGCCGCGGTGCCGGTCCGTTTCCCAACGCGGGTCTGCAACATATAAAGGACGCCCTCTTGAATAGTGAATTCGATGTCCTGCATGTCCCTGTAGTGCTTCTCGATCTTTTTCTGAATAGTGAAGAGTTCTTTGTAGATCTTGGGCATGGCTTTTTCCAGGGAATCCAGGTGCGCATTTTGCTCACTTTTAGTCGCTTCGTTGATGGGGTTGGGCGTCCGGATACCCGCCACCACATCCTCACCTTGTGCATTGGGGAGCCATTCACCGTAAAACTTGTTCTCTCCAGTGGCTGGGTTGCGCGTGAAGGCGACGCCCGTGGCCGACGTATCTCCCATATTCCCGAAGACCATGGCTTGCACATTTGTGGCGGTGCCCCAATCATCCGGTATGTTTTCAATACGGCGGTACGCGACGGCTCGTTTGCCGTTCCAGCTTTTAAAGACGGCACCAATCCCGCCCCAGAGTTGTTTCATGGGGTCATCCGGAAACGGTTTACCCAGGACCGTCTTCACCCGTTTTTTATACTCCTCGCAGAGGTATTTCAGGTCTTGCGAAGTGAGTTGGGTATCGTATTGATAACCTTTGGAGTGTTTGAGATTTTCCATGATTTTATCCAATTGCACACGGATCCCTTTTCCCTCTCCCGGTTCAATCCCTTCGGCCTTTTCCATCACCACATCCGAATACATGGTGATGAGTCGTCGGTAGGCATCAAAAACAAAGCGTTCGTTTTGGGTCTTTTTCACTAGTCCCGGAATGGTCTTTGAACATAGACCGATATTCAGGACTGTCTCCATCATGCCGGGCATGGATGAGCGGGCTCCGGAGCGGGCTGAGACCAAGAGAGGATTTTCAGGATCACCGAACTTGGAACCTATTTCGTCTTCTACGCGTTTAAGGGCCTTTTCAACTTCTTGTTTAAGGCCCGTCGGGAACTTGCCTTTATTCTTAAAATAGTCATTGCAACAATCTGTCGTAATGGTAAACCCCGCTGGAACAGGGATGCGCAAACGACTCATCTCCGCCAGATTGGCCCCTTTACCGCCCAGCAGGTTTTTCATGGCGGCCTTTCCATCTGTTTTTTTTCTTCCAAATGAATACACGTATTTTGGCATAACATCCTCCAGTAGTGATAAAAATAAAAGCCTCAAACCCCTCATGAACCATGGGAGCGTTTGGTTGTTTTCAAATCGACAATAACCAATAAATATTAACAAAATTTTATGTGTCTGTCACTCCATTTATATTATGCGCTATTGGTTATGGTCGATGAATATTTTACAAATGGTAAAATGTTTGTTGGTCCAAAGGGGTTTTTTATGGATAACAATTTTTCGAAAGTCCTGAATATAGGCTGTTTACCCTTGACTCAAGGTCCTGTTTTGCCTATGCTCCGTTTTCATATTATAAAGCTTCAATACCATACTATATAAGGAGATGCATATGTTGGAACTAAAAAAAGGAATCGATATCCTTTCAGCGATCGGCGGTATTCAAAACATGGATGGTGCTG
>JAFGGA010000078.1 GCA_016930835.1 Deltaproteobacteria bacterium | reverse complement strand
GGAATGACCGTGCAAAAACCAGGGATGATCATTTACAGTCGCATAACCAAAAACTAGGTTTGTCATTCCGCGACTTGATCGCGGAATCCATAGGTTCGCGTAAGTTTTTCAAAAATCTAATATGCTACTTCTATCCGAGCATTTCGATAAAGGCACCGATTCGAGTTCTTAATTGCCCTTCGTTCGCCAATTGATATTCACGGTTGACGGATATATGGGGAATGCCCGCCTCTTTTAGCCGACGTGAAAAAAAGGGCAAATGCATGATCTGGGGATAACACCATGATAAAGGCAGAGAGATCACTCCATTGACCCGGTATTCCTTGATCCACTTCATAACCTGATCAAATTGGATATCCCAATCCGCCATACGAGGGGATCCATGGCGACCCAGATTTCTCTTTGCAAGGGCATATGCAGGGTCCTTCAAACCAGTATCAACATTCCGATCAAAATAGCGACTCCCCGTATCCATATCATCCATCACCACAAGACAACTTTCTTCAACAATCTCCAAGTATCCCGGGTGATCCAGTTTTTCACTTGCAATCAGAATCCTGGGATGAATGGAGCGAAGATCGGCTTTACGCTCCTCTAAATAAGGGAGCAGTGCTTCTAGCTCATCATTAAAAACATCTTTCGGCATTATTCCGGCGGCGGTGGTGATCCCAAGGGCCTCGGCGCCTGACAGCGGAGGGTTATCCCTTTTCCTCAATCCATATAGATCGGTAAGAAGATGACGCATTCGGTTAAAGGAATGAATGGCGTCCCATAGAGATTCATCCTGGATCTTCTCGCCACTGATGGACTCCAGGCCAGCCATCATTCGTCTTATTTCATCGGATAAAAAATGGAGGGTCCGCTCGGACTCGAAAAAGGGAATATGCAGGCAATGGAAAAAAGGCGCTTTTTGAAGATACTCCAGAACTTCGATGGTCCGCAATAGATCCTGGTCCGTGTCCGTGGTAACGATCCCGTCAAGAAAGGACAGTTCACCCGAAAGAACCGATTCCATTACATGATTGCAGTAAGCGCAACTGCTATCGGTACGGTATGCTCGGGCATGAGGAATATGACCGGATTGCCATGTTCCGGTGATTCGCCAAGGCAGCATACCGGCGGCCCATATAACCTCCTCCGGTACATAAGAGGACATAAAACCGATCACCTTCTTGCCTGCTTTTTTCCATTCCAAGGCCCACTTTTCCCGATTATTCTCTTTATTGGCCTCAATCAATTGTCTAAGTCTGGTTTCCATATTTGAATTATTTTTGCCTGGGTGGGAGCACTTCTTCCGGCAATGGTCCATAGCTCCCATTTTCGTGACGATAGGGGACCTTAATGAGATACAAACCAACCTCTCCGCTCTTGGTCATACGCCACAGGCGACCCGTTAGGGTATCGAGCATGAATTGATCCGTACTGGAATCGGATATCTGCCCGAATACATATCGACCTGTTTCTGAACAGAGGACTTTAGCGGTATCTTGTTTGAGTTGCTGCGAGGGTATGCCAAGCGGTTGGGCCTGGACTCCTGCGAATGAAAATATCATAAGGATATTTGCCATCATAAAAGCAGCTGCTTTGCTATTTATACCCATATTTCACCTCCCTTATGAATCGGATGATTTTAATCACTGTCGTTTCAAATATTCATGGATGGACCGTTCAGCCATCCGACTGGCTGATCGCAGCATCCATTGATGCTTTCAGTGGTTTTGGCTGAATGCTGATCGCTGATGACTGGCAGCTTGGATGCAAAGGCAAATCTCTTCGCATTCGCGTCCGTTAAATCTTAATATAAACCTGGCGAGATCGGGGACCATCAAATTCACAAAAAAATATCTTCTGCCATGTCCCCAGCACAAGCCGACCGTTTTCAACAATCAAGGAAGCGGTTGTCCCCACCAGGGCCGTCTTAATGTGGCTGTCGGCATTGCCTTCGGTATGCTGATAACCCGCGTCAGGTGGAACCATCTCGTTTAGTTTTGCCAAGATATCATTACAAACATCCGGATCCGCACCCTCATTAATCACGATCCCCGCGGTAGTATGGGGGATAAAGACCGTACACACTCCATCCGATTTGCCGGACTCGGAGATAGCGGCTTGAATCTGGGCCGTGATATCAACCATATCAGTTCTGGCACTTGTTTTTACGTGAAATGATCTAGGCATGGCATCCTCCTTATTTTAACTCATTTTATTCAAACCCTTAAGGCAGGATCAAACCGGATGAATCATCATGTCCTGCTTTCTCGGATTCTGTAAGCGCATCCATCTGCATTGTGTAATACTCAACACTACGATCCACTAAGGCCATTAGGAAAAGATTAACCATCAATGATGAACACTTGACCATCGAAGATGCCGCTAAAACGGACCATCTTGCAAATTCCTCCTGACCCAGTTTGTAAAATAAATAGGCCATCTCTTCGAGGTTTTCTTTCATGACCGATCGACGGGTTTCGGGATAGAGGGTTTCAACGGCTTTTTCTTTGATTTCTCGTATCCGCTCGTTTTTTTGTATCCCATTAACGAGGATAAGGCTCTCATTCACACTGGAGATCTCCTCCAAAATGGGCACTATTTTTTCCGGTTCTTCTAACCATGACTGCATGAACTCATGATCAAGGAGCTTATCAATCATGGACTCCGTTAACACCTCCTTTGATAGGCTTTCAGGTGGGATAAACTCGTGAATGATGGGATGGTCAAGCATCGGGCCATGTTCCAATACCCACGGTCTGAACTGAAGGTATGTCTCAGTGGCCTCGTTACGTTGGGTTTTCAGATACGACTTCTCCAAGATCGACACGGCATGTTGCACCGTTGTCTCAATGACCGTGCCGCACTGCTTGTTAAAGATTTCTTGGACCGCTTTTGCCTGTTTCTTGCTGTATCGCACATAGATAAATTGATCTATGCCTTGCTCGCTGCTTATGACCCCGATGCCCATAATCACATCCTTCGGGATCTGGGGGATATGGATCAGTATCCCTCGATTACCGGCCCCGTCAAAAACACCTAGATAAGCCTTTGGTTCCGGGCTTTCAGCCGATCTCCTGATCATAACAGGAGGGGTTTCATCTTCTGGGTCCGGGATGGAAATACCTCTTTGTTTTAACCTGAAAATCATTTTTTTAACGGCTTTTTGTACTTCTTTTTCGTTAAAGTGCTCCCGTATGGATGAGATCACCGAGACCATACCGGGATCGTCAATAGGGAGTCTTTCTAAAAATGCCAACGCAAACTCGGGGCCTTTGATTTGCTCTCGAGGGTTTTCCAGATTAATCTTTTTATGATCTTTAAGGAGTGATTCCAGGCGGGTTTGTTCTTCGGTTGAGATAAAGGAAGATAATCCATGCTTATTTTTTTTTGACTTATTTTTCTTTCCCACAATCAGGCGACCCTTTTCTCTTCAATCGTTACATAATCGTCATATCCGGTCTATCTTAAATGGACATTGATCGTTCCATCGGGAGATATGTTCCATTCATTCCCCACGTAATCGTCCTTGATTGGCAACTCTCTGTTGGTGTCGCCACGATCAACCAAAACGGCCAATTCAATCTTCTTGGGCCGGCCGAAATCCATGAGGGCATCCATTGCCGCGCGAACGGTGGTCCTTCCCGTAAAAAGAACGTCATCTATAGGATAATGCTTCTCGATGATCTCCTTTGCCATACGATGAATGTGTTTATGAATTTCTGGTTCTCTGATAATAACGGCCTTATCCATGGATCGAACCCACTGTCTTGCTTCATGAAAGAGGCATTTCTATCATATTTGGATATTAAAATCAAAATCTTTTGGCCATGCAAATAAGCTGGACTTTTCTGCCATAATCAGGCTAAAAAGGCCTAAAGTTTATGGAATGCACATCGTGACCATGGAACAAGAGCAAAAGTCGATAATCAATAATTTGGATATACTGTTTGAAAGACTTGATTATTCTTTTAACCGGATACAACTTTTGGAAGAAGCATTCCGGCATTCATCCTTTGTCAACGAACTGGGGGTCCCTGGATTGAAAGACAATGAACGATTGGAATTTTTAGGCGATGCCGTCTTGGACCTGGCCGTGAGCCATATCCTGATGGATCATTTTAAAAATGCCAAGGAGGGGGATCTTTCCAAATTTCGCGCCGCGGTGGTCAATGAAAAGGGACTGGTTCAAATCGCTGATGAACTAAACCTCGGAAACTATATATTATTGGGCAAAGGTGAGGAATCCACGAACGGGAGAAAAAAACCCTCCATCCTTGCCAACACCGTGGAGGCCATGCTGGGGGCCATATACCTGGATGCTGGTTTTGAGAGGACCAAGCAAGTCATCCAACACCTTTTCTTCCCCCTCATCGAACAAATCGACTCAGGGAATATCAATGATGACTATAAAAGCCTGCTTCAGGAATTCACCCAAGATTTCTATAAAACAAGACCTGAATACAGGCATATCCACGAAAGTGGACCTGCCCATAATAGGACCTTCAAGGTGGTCATCAGGATTAATGGTACGATCATAGCCGAAGGAATCGGTAAAAGCAAAAAAGAGGCTGAGCAACACGCGGCAAGGGAGGCATTTCATTGTCTATCCGGGCAAACAAATCATTAATCGTCCCCATATTCATCCCTAACCTGGGATGTCCGAACCGATGTATCTTTTGCAACCAAGAGACCATAACCACCCAAACAAACTCGGTGATCGGGGGTGCCCATGTCAGACAAATCCTTGATAGTGCCCTTGCATCAAAAACATTCTCACCACCCCGATCGAATAATTCGCCCAGGGAAGTTGCCTTTTATGGGGGAACATTTACGCGTTTGCCTGCCTTCAAAATGATTGAATTGCTTGAAGCGGTGGAGCCATACCTGAAACAAGGGCATTTTCAAAGCATTCGTATATCCACCCGGCCGGATGCCATTCATCAGAAGGGCCTTGAGTTGATAAAAGACCTTGGTGTTTCAACCATTGAACTGGGGGTCCAGTCTCTTGATCGCGATGTATTGAGATTATCCGAACGCGGCTACACCGTTGAAGATGTAATGGAATCCATCCGACTTGTCAAAAAATACGGTTTTCGGTTGGGCATTCAACTGATGCCGGGTCTTCCTGGGGATTCAAAGGAACGGTTTATGGCGGGTATTCAAAAAGTAATCGACATCAAGCCCCATATGATTCGATTATACCCGACCATCGTGATCAAAGGGACTGAATTGGAAAAGCTTTATCATTCCGGCAAATACAAACCCTTATCCCTTGGAGAGGCTGTTTCCGTCTGCATGGATAGTTGTCGCCGATTAGAGGATCGGGATATCCCTGTCATCCGTATGGGACTGATGGCATCACCCTCTCTAACGCAAAAAGGTGAGATCGTGGCAGGTCCGTGGCATGAGGCCTTTGGCTTTCTGGTTCGTTCCGGTATCCATCAGAATCGCATCGGTTCATATCTACCTCGGTTTAAAGAGACCCAACGTTTCGGCATTCGATCCCCGAACAGGGAGATCCCGCTCATCAGGGGTTATAAGAATCAAGGCCTGGATTTGATCGAGCGCAAAACAGGCGCTAAAGTGGTTTATGTCAAACCGGATGATTCCATACCTTCCGGGCGATTGGCGATCGATAGGCTCAAGACATGACGGATGCCATACGACACGCACACTCTCCATTTTTATCCGGCTTCATAGCCATTGTGGGACCTCCCAATGCGGGAAAATCAACCCTCTTAAACAGGCTTTTGGGAACCAAGGTCGCTATTGTCTCCCCCAAACCCCAGACCACAAGGAATCGAATCATGGGAATCTATCATGCGAAGGATTTCCAGATGGTCTTTATCGATACCCCGGGAATCCACCATACCCAGACATTATTACATAAAAGCATGGTGGCATCGGCCAAGGAGGCATTCTTTGAGGTTGATATCGTGATGGTGGTTATTGAGATGTCCCGATATGATACTCCAGAAATCCAATTGATCCTAAAACACCTTAAAGACATCCATAAACCCCGCTTGCTCATGATCAACAAGATCGATAAAGGCCGAAAAATGGAACTCTTACCCATTATCGATTTTTACCAAAAACAGGGCCTCTTTGAGAACATCATCCCTATTTCCGCATTAAACGGAGATGGGACGGCTCAGATCATCAGAGAATTGAAAAAACGGCTTTCACCCGGTCCGGCCTTTTTCCCGGAAGATATGAAAACCGATCAATCGGACCCATTTCTGATAGCAGAGATCATCCGGGAGAAGATCTATATCCACACAAAAAAAGAAATACCTTACTCTTCGGCAGTGGTCGTTGACCGGTTAACGGAAAATCCCAATAAAATCCTTTTATCCGTATCCGCCCGGATCTTTGTGGAATCGGATTCCCAAAAGGCCATTGTGATCGGTCATGGGGGAAAGATGATCAGGGCCATTGGGCGGGCTGCTCGACTGGAGCTGGAAAAGATCTTTGGAGTACATATATTTCTGGATCTAACCGTTAAGGTGGAAAAAAATTGGGGTAAAGACACAAAGGCTTTGAGGAGGTTGGGGTACTAATAAAAAACCAACCCGGGGGAGTCAGGTTGGTTTTTTAGGAGGAAAGAGTTTTCTTTCAAAGTGGTTGTCTTGGTTGTCTTGATATTCTGCAATTACCTTGCCAACAGAAAACATTCATCTCAGATCAATCCTAACTGTCTGTTTTCACGAGATAATATTCAAACTCATCATTTCCATACTGTTTTTATTTTCAAAGAAAAAGTACAAAATATTGTACTTAAGGTATGGGCCCGCAAGTTCATTTTCGGCTATCCCATCTAAATTCCTTAACAATTTTCGGTTTAACCTTTTAAACAGCTATATGACGATGTTGTACTTCTTCATCTTGTGCTGGAAAAGACTACGTGTGATACCGATCATCTGCGCGGCGTGGGATTGGACATTGCCGCATTTTGCCAGGGCCCTACGGATCATTTTTTCTTCGATCTGCTCAAGGGTTGCCTGTAACGGGGCATTTAAAGGGACAAAACGGTCCACATCCAGGTCTTCTTTTCTGCCAAGGATATCTTCCGGCAGATCCTCAATGCCTATTATGCCGCTCGAATTTAAAACCACGGCCCGTTCAATAATATTTTCCAACTCCCTGATATTGCCGGGCCAATGATAGTTATAGATAACCTTCCATGCTTCGGGGCTCAATGTCATATCCTTTCTGTTCTTTTCCCTCTTGTATTTTTCAATAAAGTGATTCACCAGTAGGTGAATGTCTTCACTTCGTTGTTTTAAGGGCGGTACCTCAATATGGATGACATTAAGGCGAAAAAAAAGATCATCCCGAAACAACCCCTTCTCCACTTCCTCTTTCATATCTTTATTGGACGCGGATAAGATCCTCACGTCCACTCGAATACTTCTGGTGCCGCCTACCCTCTCAAATTCCATCTCCTGGAGCACGCGAAGAAGCTTCACCTGGAGTGGGGGCGACATCTCACTGACTTCATCAAGGAAAAGGGTGCCCCCGTCAGCCAACTCAAATCGTCCCTTTCTCATGGCCACGGCCCCTGTAAAGGCCCCTCTTTCATGTCCGAACATCTCACTCTCAAGCAAAGTCTCGGTTAAGGCGCCACAATTAATGGAAATGAAGGGGCGGTCCTTTCTGGTGCTGTTATAATGAATTGCTTTGGCAATAAGTTCCTTACCGGTGCCCGATGCTCCCGTGATCATTACGGACGCCTTCGATTGAGCGACTTTATTGATCATATCATATATCTTCTGCATGGACTTGCTCTTACCGATTATATTACCGTATCGATAACGATCTGTAAGGGCCTCGCTCAGGAGTCGATTTTCTTTGACCAACCGATAATTTTCCAATGCCTTTTTAATGGTCAGTTTAAGCTCTTCATTTTTAAAAGGCTTGGTGATGTAATCATAGGCATGCTTTTTCATGGCCTCAACAGCCATCTCAATGGTGCCATATGCCGTCATCATAATAACGGGAAGGTCCGGCTTAATTTTCTTGGATTCCTCAAGGAGCTGCATTCCGCTCATGCCGCCCATCTTCATATCCGTAATCACCAGATCCAAATCAGCCTTCCTCACTTGACGAAGGGCTTCGTCGGCATTTTCGGCCGTAATGGTTTCGTAGCCCTCCGAACCGAGAAGTGCTTCTAAAACGACCCTGTAATTTTTTTCATCATCAACAATCAGTATGGTCTCCACAAAAAAACCTCACTTTTTATTTGAAACCTCTTAGCCGGATCACAATGCTCGATTCTTCAGCCAATGACCCCTAATATCAAACGAGGCTTTTATCGAACATTTCATTCTTGTAGTTTTCAGCATTTCACTCGAACCCTGGAATCCTGATCGAGGATACTGTTGATTTGAACATGAAGCCCCGGATATTCATCACTCAATGTAGAGATGCCCATGCAGCATATTATCAATATGCCACAGGGTCCTGCTTGGGTCAATTGTTAATAAAGCTCCCCTGAGCTCAATCCGATTACTACTCGACATGAAGAAGAAGGGATTTCAAATACTCCGATTCGGGATGGAATATATTAACCGGATGATCCGGCGGCTGATGGGATTTTTTGAAAAAAGAGACGTTTCTTCCTGAGTCCGCGGCTGCGGAAAAGACCACTTTTTGGAAAAGATCCATATCGATAAAGCGGGAACACGAACATGACACCACAATCGAGCCTTTATGGCATTTCTGAAAGACCTGCAGGTTCAAATCTTTATATCCTCGGCAGGCATCCTTGACGGCCCCTCTATTCTTCGTGAAACTTGGAGGATCAATAATAATCAAATCACTGGGAATGGATTCCCGCCTGAGGTACTTGAATACATCACCGCGTATGAATATAGGAGAATGCTGGATTTGATTGAGGGCGATATTTCTCTCCACGCTGCTTAAGGCCTTTTCCGACGAATCCACGGATACCACCTCTTTTGCGCCCCCCAAACAGGCCGCCACACTAAACCCGCCTGAATAACAAAAGAGATCCAGTACATGCTTATCTCGTGAGATCTCCCTGATCACTCCGCGGTTATCTCTTTGGTCTAAAAAAAAGCCGGTTTTTTGGCCTGTTTGAATATCCACACCGAAAACCATTCCATTTTCATGGATAATGACCTCATCCGGCGTTAGGCCCCATATCTGACCTGCCCGTGGAGTAAGCCCCTCAATAATCCGGGCCGGGTGATCACTTCGGTCGTAAATACTCACAGGAGCCAAAATATCTAATAATAATTCCAAAAGCGTATTCCGAAGCATCTCCATGCCAAGGGTTAGTATTTGAATGACCAGGTGGCTGTTATACTCATCGACAATCAATCCCGGCAGAAAATCGCCCTCGGAAAAGATTATTCTGAAGGCATTCGTATTTTTTAAACACGGATTCGATCTTCTCTTTTCATAAGCCATTCGGATACGATTTGCCAAAAAATCCTTATCCACCTTTTCAGTCCCGAAAGAGAGCATGCGAACCGCGATTTGTGAGCGGCTGTTATAATATCCATATCCTAAATGGCTGCCATTGGCATCGCATACGGCAACGATCTGCCCGTCCACAATATCCCTCTTTTGCCCTATGGCGCCCGAAAATACCCAAGGATGCCGTTGTAAAATAGGTCTTTCCTTCCCTTTTTTTAAAAAGATTTGTTCCATCATTTTCCTTAAAACAACACCCTCGAATCCTTGATCGATTTCTCCATCCCATGGAGGGGAAATTCTTTCCGTTAAAATATCACCTTTTTCAGTTTAATATCCATACGCCCGACAATATCCGACCTACCACTGATCTGGAGCAACACCCTTGTTCTCGGGTCCATGTAAAGATGGATATCTTTCTTTAATCCCAATAACTCAAACTCATTTTTCTCCAAAGGATCTAGAGGTACGGCGCTCATCCGGATACTAAGGGTTTCGTGTTTTCCGGCGCTTGTTTTTACAATCCCACCTTCACTGATCTCATATTCCATTTTAATCGTATCATACTCAGCGGCATGGAGTCTAACCTGATAAATGCCATGCTTCGTGAATATATATTCGATCCTTTCATCACCCGGCATATTTAACGCTGATGCGGAAACCAGGTAAAAAAGGGCAGAAGGTTCGGAGATCACGGTCCCATGGGGAGGCATCTCGGTAAAAATTTTAAAACCATCATTTACCAGAGACCATTTATCTGGCGGTAGATCCCCTTCATCTTTATCGGGCTTGATCTCACGCGAGTAGAAACCATTAGTCAGGATGCGGTAGGTTTTTATCCTCTTTTTACCACCAGTCTCAATTTGGGTACGTTGAAAGGACATGCCATCCGGATCAAACCAGAGCTTGATCAAGGAACTCCGACTCACGATCTTGGAATAAATATCGATTCGAAAAGATGGATCCGTCCGAGCCATCACTCCTTGGCCTTGCTTGGGTATGAGCATAGCTTCTTGGGAAGCAGACAAATGGATCTGACTCAAATGGATATTGACCTTAGCAGGGAAAAACAGCACATGGGTCTGATAATATAGCCCGGACCATTGGACCTGAGATGGATTCATAAAGGAGTCCTTTGCATACGACAATAATGCAGGATCACAAATCCAAAAGGATAACAAGAAAAAAATAATTTTGAGATGATGTCTAAACACCTTTTTGATAGACTTTATATCGTCTTGTAATCGCGACGGATAGAATGGTTTGCCAACACCCCGGGCTCTATCCATCGATCTTTCTTAAACGCCAGCAAACCCCGGTAACCTTTTTGGCGAATTGAAAACACCTAGTCGCCTTCTCATTGTCATCCTGGCTTAACACAAACAAAAAATTAGCCATACTTCATCTCCTTTATTTTTTTATGAAATTCAAACCATTTAACAAAAAGCTGACCTGTCGTTATGCTGCGTATCCGAATAATAATCTTAACAATTTTGGTTTTTCTAAATCCAAAGGATTGAGTTCCCCGACTCGATCGCGGAATGACCGAATGCAAAAACCAGAGGTGAACATTTGCAGTCGCGTAACCAAAAACTTGGCTAGTCATTCCGCGACTTGATCGCGGAATCCATAGGTACGCGCCAAGTTTTTCAAAAATCTAAAATGATATGAATAATCAATGTTCAGGGCCATGTTGATCGATGGATTCATTTATTAGACGTCTCATCATTGTCCACACCTCCGTCATTCCGGCCTGCCTGTGCGTGACCGCACGCAGACAGGCGAAGGCCGGAATCCAGTGGCTTTTCAGCATGACGAACCGTTAATACTATTTTGAGACCGTTAATAATTTGGCCGTTGGGGACGAGACTGGTATCATATTTATTCCTCACGTAGAACACCATAAATTGTCTCGATTAATGTTCCACAAATATCAGTTGATCCGTATCAAATCCCAACGAATTGGCCTTGGTCGCTAATCTCTGGATGATTTCATCCGCAATATTAACATCTCGCGCCAGTATCCAAAGATAGGATCTATCAGGACCGCAGACGAGTGCGTATTGATAGTCTTTTTTGTCCAGCTCGATGATGTTGTAGCTTCCATAAAAGGGACCGAAGAACGAAACCTTTAATTTTCCCACATCGGGTTCATCCACAAAATACGCCTTTCCCACGGCCTCGTTCCATTTCCCTTTTTTTGGGTCATATCCCCTGTTAACAACCTTAATGCCACCATTGTCCATCAGGCTATAATTCGCCGACACCTTTTCAAGGCCCCTCTCAAATGGATGATCCAATCTCGCGATCTCATACCAGGTCCCCAGGTACCTGTTGATTTCAAATCCATCTATAGGCAGCACGCCCTCAGGTACACCCAGGCAACCACCCAGACCAATAAGAACGAGGAGTATTATTTTCCTCAAATTTCTATTCATTGTTTTAAGGCTCCCGCCGGATTGAAACAATGATCCGCCTTTTTGCATGGATCATATTTTTACAACTTAAACGTCCCTTTAAAATAAGTATCACTAACCTTCTTCGCCTTGCTCTCGGCCCATGACTCCAGGTCCATTTTTTTAATAAGGCACAAGTTAAAGACCTTGGTATTATGGGGCCTTTGTGACGCGAGATCAGCATAGGGATGAAGATGGTCACATGGGAACTCGGAGCATTCAAAACAAAATCGGAGCTTCTTTTTTGTAACACATTTATAGACATTACACGGCTCGGTCATGCCGAGACACCCGATAGTGCCGTTTTCACTGCGACATCCATCACAAAAAGCCTGTTCGATGGGGATGTTGAAATATTTGGCCATACCGGCCCTTAATTCCTCATTATCCTTTGCCAAATAGACCCGACAATTAAAACAATCCAATCCACAAGGGGCGGTCATTTGAAGGTAGTCCATCGATTCTCCTTTCGTTTTCTAAATCTATGCCTCACTGGTCAATCATTTGGGTGTTTGTTACGCTCACTTAAAAATGACTGCTTTTGACCCGTGCTATCAGCCATCAACGATCAGCTGTCAGCTTAAGTCTTTAGAAATATGTCATTGACTCAAAACTGATTGCTGGCCGCTGAAAACTCTATCCAGAAATGTGAAATTTTGGATGGAGTCATTCTATTATCTCAGATCGCTTCTTTGCCTCATCCTTTGGCAGCCCACCATAATAGTCTTTTCGGAAATAATTCTTTTTAGGATCGGCATTATTGGTCCTTTACTTTTGTTAAACATATCTTTTAACTCTAAAAAGTATTCAAAATTTACATTAAAAAAACCCATTTTGTCAATAAACCTACATCCTATTTTTTTAAAACCAGGATATCCAGCAGCATTTTCACCCTCCCCTTGCTTCTCCCATCGGGGGAGGAGAGTATTGCGGCTGATAGCCCACCGCTGATTTTAAAAAGCATTGGCTGACTCCTGATCGCTGATCGCTGGTTGCTGGTTTTAAGTATCAACACTTGACACCACCCACCAATTTTCCATATATTCCTTTATTCAAAATAATAGCTCATGCTGATCCTCCAGACACACGCGACATTGGTCTGAATAAATATTGACATATTTCAACCAACTCGTTTCGACTCGTATTCACATTCATCCATCACTTGTTATTTTCGGATTTCCATCCTTCCTATGACCACCAAGGCGCGTTCGGATGGGAACTTATAAAATATCTTTTTAAACTTGTGCCCTGCGCCATGCGCCTTGCGCTTTTTCTTGAAAAGACCTGAACTCAATCATGAACAATGTATTGTCATCAGAGTGTGGTCCCATGAATAACGGAATGATATGCTCTATACCCCTCAATTCTTTACCATATCCCTGGCCGGCTTTTTAACCGCCTGTAATGCCGGCGCTTTCTTCCTTTTCCCTTTATTTATTGCGGATCGGGGCGGTACAACGGTCGATATCGGCTATATTATGAGCGCTTCTTTTTTGGCATCGGTGCTCTCCCGGCCCCTGATATCCGAAATCATCGACCGTCTGGGTCGGAAGCGGTCCTACTTCCTTGCCAATTTGACCATGATCGGGACAACCCTGTCTTGCATAGGTTTTACCGGAGCCCTGAGGGATTTTTTTTGGCCCCTTCTCTTGATCCGCATGATCCATGGTATCAGCGGCGGATTCACATTTACAGCCGGATTTACCTATGTAATGGATATTATTCCCGGGAAACGCATGAATGAAGGCGTCGGCATATTCGGAGCCTTCTCTCTCATAGGCTTTGCGGTGGGACCGGTGATGGCCGAATTTTTCATCGATCAGTGGGGATTTTCGGCCTACTTTTTGGCGGCAGCGGGTCTTCCCGCCATCGGCGCCTTTTTACTGTTATTTTTACCCGAATCCCATGTGGTGGGCAGAGGTTCCGGGGCGGGATCGTACATGGCACTGTTAAAACGACCAAAAATCTTTACGGTCACGGTCCTGATGTTCATTCTGGGCATGGGCCTTGCCAGTACCAGCGGGTTTATCTCGCTTTTTGCCCAGAGTCGCGGGATTGCATTGGTCTCCACCTATTTTATCGCATACTCCGCGTCGGCAACGGCCTTGCGCCTTGTGGGCGGAAAATTCATAGACAGGGTGGGAGAAGACCGCGTGGCCCCCTATGCATTGATTGTAGGCGGATTCGGACTGATTTTCCTTTTATTTATGAACAGCATGGTGTATCTTCTGGTGGCCGGCTTAATATCCGGTTCCTCACAGGGGATGCTTTACCCCTCCTTGAATACCATGGCCGTCCGGAATGAACCAACCAACCTACGCGCAAGGATCATGGCCACCATTACAGGCGCACTAGACCTGGGCAGCTTTGCAGGTTCCATTATCTTGGGACAAATAGGCAAGGCATTGGGATTCCCGGCGATCTTTGCCACAGCGGGGGTAGGGTTTTTTGTGGGATTTATCATGATTAAAATCTACTCAATGCGATATCAAGATATACAAACCAGGGGATGATTATGAATATCCAAAATAAGAAGCTCAGTGATGATGAATTTCAACGGGAACGAAAAGAGGTACTTGCACAGTGGACTACCGGAAAGGATGTCGATCTGGAAGATGCCTTTGCATTTCATAAAAGCATGCCTCCACAGAAGAATTTTGCCAAAAAATTGTCTTGGGCAAAGGAGACCGGAGCCATCTTAATACGGACCGACTCAGGTGTGCCTGCCTTGGATGAACACATCCAGTATCTAAAATATTTACAGGATGAAGGGGGGACCGACCTCCTGGGGTCCATGGTCGATAGCTTCACTCGAACCTCACGATTTGAGGCCGCGGAGCGGGAGCTTCAGGCAGGATTGAAGACCGGCAAATGGCATCTTAATGGATTTCCGATGGTTAATCACGGCGTGGCCGCCGTTCGAAAATTGATAAATGCCCTGGATTTACCTGTGAGCATAAGGGGTAATGCGCCGGATTGGCGATTTATCCTTGAGATCGGCCTGGCCGGAGGACATACATGCACATCCAGTTCGCCCATGATGTCGTTTTGGCACTATAGCAGGGATTTGCCCGTTGAAACTTCCATCCGAAATCATCAATATATGTTCCGGCTCATTGGGCTCTATGAAGAGGCCGGAGTGCCCATCGTGAGCGCTATCGCAGGTGGTTTCACCATATTGTGTCCTTTCAGCGTGATATTCGCAGGGGCCATATTGGATGCCCTGATCGCGGCTGAGCAAGGAACCAAAAACATCACCCTCAGTGTTCAACTTCAGGGTCACATGATCCAGGATGTGGCCGCCAACATCGTGCTCACCAGACTTGGGGAGGAATATCTGAACCGCATGGGTTATACTGACGTATTCGTAACCGGCAATGCCGGTCCCTGGAGTGGACAATTCCCCGCTGATCCGGCAGAGGCCTTTTCCGTGCTCTGCCTGGGTGTGGTGGTGGGTGTGTTATCCAAATCTCAAATAGCCACCGTCAAGACCATCGAGGAGGCCATCACCATCCCCACCAAGGAGAGCAATGCGGCCAGTATCCGGGCAGGTAAAAAAGTGATACAATTATTAAAGGATCAAAACCTGAAGCTCAACCCTGGCACATTGGACCTGGAGATAAAGATGTTGGAAGCGGAGACCCGGGCCATTGTGGACCGGGCACTGGAAATGGGAAACGGGGATGCGGCTGTGGGCATGGTCCGGGCCGTGGAGGCAGGTGTCCTGGATAACCCGTTTGCCACCACCAAATACGTGGCCGGACGTGTGATGGCCGTAAGGGACCATGAGGGCGCGGTGCGTTATCTAAAGCATGGAAACCTTCCATTTACGAATGAGATCATTTCATACAACCAGGAAAAGATAGCCCAGAGGGAAAAAGCGCAGGGCCGGCCGGTGGATTATGGATCCGTGGTGCAGGATCTTTTTTCCATCAGCCAAGGGGACTTGGTGGCGAAATAGTGAAGTCGGTTTTGTGGAGATCATTATTTGACATGTTTTAAATCATCTTCCATTCAGCAGTGTCCATCCTGAAATACCCCAAATCCCCTGCCCCTAACTCCCCCCGCGCGGGGAAGGGTGATTTATGAGAAGATGATCCTTAATGATGAACAAATTATTTAACCCATTTTTCACTCGGAGGAATATTTCATGACAGATGAAAATGAAACAAAAGGCACAATGGTGACAGGCGTTATCGGCGATGATGTGCATGTGGTTGGCATTCGGATTTTAGAGCACGCCCTGCGTGAGGCAGGCTTTAAAGTCGTTGCACTCGGCGTACAGGTATCACAGGAAGAATTTATCGATGCCGCAACCGAGACCAATGCCGATGCGATTCTGGTTTCTTCCCTAAGCGGGCACGCCCAGATCCTGGCCCCCGGGCTTCGGGAGAAATGCATTGAGGCGGGCTTAAACGATATCCGCCTGTATCTGGGAGGCCAATTGATGATCGGAAAAACCGCATGGGAGGATGTGGAAAAGACCTTCATGGATATGGGCTTCAACCGCGTATATCCCCCTGGCGTATTGCCTCCCCAAATCATAAAGGATTTGGAAGCGGATTTAGCATCAAAAAAGTAATTGAACATTTTTGCATTGAAACCATGCCCATCGATTCATGGCATCCTTATTTTTATGCATTCCAAGATTGCCTCGGGTAGCAAAGGCTCCCGGCCTGGTTTTCTATATAAAGATACCTCGATTCGTCTTTATCGCCGGGAAATGTCGAAAAGCTAAATTCAGGGAAAGGAAATAATATGATTGATATTCGAAATAAAAAAATAGAGGAAGATGTGTTTTTTCAGGAGCGCGAACAGGTTCTTTCCGAATGGCCCACCGGCAAAGAAGTAGACCTGGACGAAGCCATTACGTTCCATAAAAATCTGCCCCCCCATAAGGTATGGGCAAAAAAGATGCTTGATCCCAGAAATCGGTCTGAGACCTTTGCCATCACTGGCATGGGTAAGACCACGCTGGAACAACAAATCGAACTGCTTCGATATGTCCAGGATGAGGGACAGGCTGAATTGCTGGCGACTTCGGTGGATAGCTTTACGCGTGTCCATAAATATGACGTGGTGGAAAAAGGACTGCGGGAAAGCATGGAGACCGGTCAATCTCGCCTAAACGGTTTACCAGTGGTGCATCATGGGGTAAATGGAATCCGCAAGATTATTGAGTCCGTGGACCTACCAGTAGGGACACGATACGGGGCAGCTGATCCGCGGTTAATTGATGAAATCAGCTTGGCCGGGGGCCATACGGGCTGTTCAGGTGACGGGTTATACAATTTTTGGAACATGAACAGCAAGTTGCCGCCCGAAACGGTTCTTAGAAATCACCAATATGTTCATCGGCTAATCGGCTATTATGAAGAACACGGGGTTCCCATTACCCCGGCCTGCCAGGGCATGTACGGCGGAGGAATTCCGTCCAGTTTGGTCATGACCGCCTTGTTGACACAAATGCTGATGATGGCCGAGCAAGGTGTCAAGCATGTTATGTTGCATTTCACGGCGCAAGGCAATCTGGCCCAAGATGTTGGAAGCGCGCGTACCCTACAGAAACTCTCACGGGAGTATCTTGACCGATTCGGCCACAAGGATGTTGTCACCATTCTTACAACCGGCCTATCACTGGTGGGGTATCCTGTGGAACTGGGTTCGGCCTTTGCCGCCATCGCTTTTAACTCCATTGTTGCCAAACTATGCGGTGCTCAGATAAACGATATTCGTACCGTATCCGAGGCCATGACCATACCGACCAAGGAAGATATCGCCATCACATTTCGCTCGGCCAAGGTAATCGTTGATTTTTTTAAAGGTCAAGCCATTCAGGTCGATCCGAAAAACCTCGAGATCGAATCCCAAATGTCCGAGATGGAGACGCGGATGATTTTGGACCGGGTCATTGAATTGGGTGACGGCGATGTCGCTGTGGGTTTAATCCAGGCTATTCAATCAGGGATTCTGGACCATCCCTTCGCGACAAGCCCATTGGTGCCCTGTCATGTCATGGGTATTAAGGACAAGCATGGCGCGGTTCGATACCTGAACCACGGCAATCTACCTTTCACCAAAGAGATACTGGCCTTTCACAAAGAAAAAATAACGGAGAGGGAAAAAGATCTAGGTAAAAAAATGGACTATGAAACAGTGGTCAATGATCTATTGGCCATAAGCAGAGGCGTATTGGTGTAAAAGCGGCATTCAGCTTTCAACGTTCAGCGTTCAGCCATTATCGACCGCTTAAACCAATACACTTAAATTTATTACCTGAATCTTGCACCAATAATCGTAGCGAGGCGCTGAAAGCCTGATTATAAAGCGAAGTTGGAGTGATTTTGACCCGCAGGCATATTACCTATATGGTGAGGATCGAAATCACGAAACAAGCTTTATCGTCAAGGCGCTTCAAGCCACAGTAGATGATTAGTGCAAGATTCAGGTATTAACTGTCTCATCATTATCCACACCCCTGCCTTTCCGGCCTGCCTGTGCGTGCCCGCACGCAGACAGGCGAAGGCCGGAATCCAGTGGCTTTTTAGCATGACGACCCGTGAATGCTATTTTGAGACCGTTAATAAAAGCTGTCTGCTGATTGCTGATTGCTCCTGTTTAAAACCATAAACATTGAATCATGAACGGTAAAGGTTGAACCTCCTAACCCCAAATCCACATATGAACAACCAATCTCCTCAAATTGAATCAGCCGATGACGACGGCACCTATAAATGGAAGGTCCTGATCACGGTAGCCATGGGTTCGCTCATGGCCACCATGGATTTCAGCATTATCAATATCGCGTTTCCTTCACTCACAAAAACCTTCCATACCACATTACCCACGGTCATGTGGACCACATTGGCCTATATCCTCATGAGTACGAGTTCCTTGATGGTACTTGGTAAAATAGGTGATCTCATCGGTCGAAAAAAGATGTACGCCTGTGGCTCTTTCATTTTTTGTGTGGGATTGGCAACCTGTTCTCTGGCTGGGACCATTGGGCAACTAATCTTTTTCCGTATCATCCAAGCCATCGGGGCGGCCATGACTCTGTCTGCCGGCACCGCTATCGTAGTGGAGGCCTTTCCAGCCAATGAAAGGGGAAAGGGATTAGGATTGGCGAGCATCTTTGTCTCTCTAGGGTTCATCATCGGCCCTGTGCTGGGTGGTGCCTTACTGGGATGGATGAATTGGCAATCCATTTTTTTTATGAGGATTCCCATCGGTCTCATGATTTTCATAATGGCCATCACCCTTCTCAAAGACCAAATAAGGGTTACAGGGCAGATCCGTCTTGATTTGCGGGGCTCCTTCATTTCCTCGATGATGGTATTTTGTTTTGTGTTCGGCCTCAGCAGGGTCAATCAATTCGGACTTGCCTCTCCCGTGGTCGTGGCCTTAATCGGCCTGAGTATCATTTTTTTGATTATCTTCATTTTTGTGGAAAATCGAGCGAAAGATCCCATCGTTGACCTTAAGCTTTTTAAAAATTCCGTGTTTTCAGGGGCGTCATGGAGTCTCTTTTTATATTTTGTAGCCCAACCCCCCTTTTTTCTTATTTTGCCGTTTTATCTGATTCAAGGGATCAGGATGCATCCTTCCCATGTAGGGCTCATAATGGCTGTTCCAGCCGTATTTTCCATGATATCAGGTCCCATCAGCGGAAGGCTCTCAGACCGTATTGGGCCCGCTCATCTGACCACGCTCGGAGCCATTATGCTGACTATCACCTTTGCGTTGTTTCTTTTGTTTAATCTCAATACATCTCATATAACGATCATCCTGATCTTGGCCTTTGAAGGAATAGCGATAGGTATATTCGGCCCCCCCAACAACAGCATCATGATGGGCAATGTTCCCAAGAATCGATTAGGTACGGCATCGGCATTGATAGCGACATTACGTCAGGTAGGCACCTCAGTGGGTATGGCCTTAACCGGAACATTATATGCAGCGAGATGGGATGCTTATAAACAAGAGCTCCTTTTCAAGGACCTCACACACATTGAAGCTGAACGGGCGGCCATACCACCGGCATTTCATGATGTGATGATTGTTTCCATTTTTCTGGGTGTTTTGGTTATGCTGTTTTGTATTTACACATGGAAGAAGTCGGAAACGAACTAGACGTCTTCGTGGACCAAAATCTTTACTTTGAAATGGGTTTTTATATTCGAGTCAATCGTGAATACTGGACAGATGCTTGTTACTGGTTTCTGGATCCTTGGATGATACTACCCGGAAAAAAATTCCATTTTCGTTCAATCCGGGGCTTTTTACGCCCGGCGGCCTTTCTGGATACTGGATAACAAGCCGCTTCTTTTGCTTTATCCAGCATCTAGCATCCAGTATCGCTTCGTACAGACTGCAGATATTGTTTACACCACCTCTGGTTGGTTTGAGGTGATGCATCGTTTATGCTATCAAAAATCAAAAGGAGACACATATGGGAAAAATATTGATCGTTTATCACAGTCAGCAGTATGGAGATACCAAGATTCTCGCGGAAGCCTTTATGGAAGGGGCTAAGGATGGTGGGGCACAAATCGAGATGTTCAACACCAATGAGCACCGCATCACGTTCCAGGAATTTATGGATGCCGATGGGGTGGCTATCGGTACTCCCGATTATTATTCTTACGTGGCTGGTACCATCAAGACCTTTTTTGATGATATCTGGCTCTGGGACCGGGCCGGTGAGCAGGTGAAAGGCAAACCCGCAGCTCTCTTCTTCACACACGGGAAAGGCGGACGCGGCCGAGAACCATTTGAAACCTTTGCCAGGCGTTATTTTGAATTGGTAGGAGAAACCGTTGACAGCTTCCGTCCAACCACTGAGGAAATCCTCCACGCATGTCGAAACCTAGGTAAAACGCTGGCTGAAAAAGTCAGATGAATAATCAGCTTTAGGCTTTCAGCATTTCGCAAATGCATTAAAAAGCAGGATGAATGCCGACTGCTGATCGCTGACAGCTTGGATAATTCGGGGACATCTCATGATCAAAACCGATCATACCCATTATAAATGGTTTATTCTGGCCTTGGGAACGGCCACTTATTTTTTTACCATCGGCATAGGCAGGCCCTGTATACCCGTCCTTTTTAAAGAAATATTGGATGAACTGGGCTTCAGTATATTTCAGATCGGTACCATATGGGGTATGGATTCCTTTGCGGGTGCCCTTGTGGCCTTACCCACCGGTCTACTGATCGATCGATATTCGGTTCGGCGTGTTCTTACTCTGGTTTGCCTATCCATTGGCTTTTTCGGCGCCGCGCGGGGATTATCCACGGGTTTCTTGACCATGTCTTTGGCCATGTTTCTTTTCGGCCTGTTTGCGCCCATGACCACAACCCTAATACCGAAGGTCATTGCGATATATTTTGATAAACGGAGCCTGGGTCTGGCCAACAGCATATCGATCATGGGAATAACCATTGGGGCCATGATCTCGGCCTCCATGAGCGCTACCTTCCTGTCCCCGGTCCTGGGTGGATGGCGGAATGTCCTGTTTTTATACGGTGCGCTCCCCATCATCGTCGGTGTCATGTGGTACCTGTTTATCCAAGATTCAACGTCGTCGGGTGCGGATCGAACCGTAAAGACCGTCCCATTCAAGGATGCGTTTTTACGAGTCGTCAAGATTAGGCAAATTTGGTTGCTGGGATTTATCCTATTCGGTCATATGGGGGCCTATGGGGGCTTTATCGGGTATCTACCCGTATATCTGAGGGAACTGGGATGGCCCCCTATTCAGGCGGACGGTGCCCTGACGCTATTTCTAGGCCTTATCACACTGGCCAGTATCCCCATGGCCCTTTTGTCGGATCGATTGGGTTCACGAAAAAAAATCCTCGTTCCCTCTTTGACCTTATCATGCGTGACCCTGGGTCTTGTCCCTCTTTTTAACGGCCTGGCCCTATGGCTTGTCATTATCTGCCATGGTTTGGCCAGGGGCGGATTAATGGCCCTCCTTCGGGCCTTGGTGGTTGAAACCAAAGGTATCGGTCTTACTTATGCTGGGACGGCCACGGGGCTGACCAATATCCTTTTAATGCTCGGATACGCTCTTTTCCCGCCTCTAGGCAACAGCCTAGCCCATATTCATCTTGGGCTGCCATTCGTCCTGTGGGCTTCTTTATCGGGCCTGGCTTTGATATCATTTATTGATGTCAAGGAAGAGGCCTAGAATGTGCTTGATTGGCCGCCTAATAACTTGTACAATAAGAGCATTCATTTAACGGAGAATCGAATATGATCGAACAACGACAAGTGGCCATTATTACATCCCTGGGTAAAAAATATTCCGGTATGGTGGATATCCCAAACCCGACACTCAGGACAACGGATCTGTTTAATAGCGCCAATATCTATTGGAAAAACCCGAATGAGAAATGTTTCGATAACGCCGTCCTGATGTATGATGCCAAATTGATGTTTGATGAAGCATCTGTTTTCAGAAAATATGATAAGATTCAAATCCGTCTTGATGAAATATTTTATTTTTATGATGATCTTCAGAGTATCAGTGATGAAAAAGAGAAAAAACGGGCCTCCACCATGATGCAGATCAGCCAAGAGAAGCTCCAAAGGGTCAATATCATAAGCGTCTTGGTTGGCAACTCTTTCTATGATATATCCGGTGATTTTTATGGTCTCTTTAAAAAAAAATCCAACGATCGATTCCTTCCCCTGACCAATGTGAGTATGATTGAAATTTCAAAAAGAGAAGGGAAATGGTTTAAGAAGTCCATTACCTTGCCCTTCAAATTCATCTGCATCAGTAATCGTCATATTGAGTCCGCTTTGATCGGTTAGTTTCAAGCGGCCTTATTGCCTCATCAAGTTCCCCTTAGGATATTCCGCTGCCAATCATTTCTTTTGTTCCAGAGAATCACGCCATGTCCGTAATATTTATCTCTACCCGGGCTTGAATAGTTTTCACCCACCTTTGTCCTTAATGGATTTAAGTGAATATACCGTACCAATTCAGTATAAGGATGGATCTTCTGGGCAACAAGTGTCCCTGATACTGAGATGGATGTGGAAAAGAAGATATCCGAAGAGCTTGACAACGCATAGTCCCACAAGAAATAATATGAAATTCCATGCTTCTCGTGTTTCAGTGGTGAAACTTTATGCTGAAAATCACACACTACAACCCCGTCACCCGATTCGATCTGGCCCGAACCGTTGCCGGACGCGGCCGATATTGGACGGCAGCCTATTATGTCGATGGACTCTTGATCGATTCGGGATGCGCCCACACGGCCCATGAATTTGTCAATGCACTCAATGGCAAACCTCTTTCCTGTATTGTCAATACCCACAGCCACGAGGATCATGTCGGGGCAAACCATTTGTTGCAAAAAAATATTCATGGGTTGGAGATACGAACACACCCGTTGGCCATTCCCATTCTGGCCGATCCACGAAATACCCAACCATTACAGCCCTACAGGAAAATCATGTGGGGATGGCCGGACGCGTCACAAACGAAACCCATACAAGACGGTGATGTCATTAGAACAGCGCACTATCGGTTCCAAGCCATTTACACGCCTGGTCACAGCCCTGATCACATCTGTCTTTATGAATCATCCCAAGGCTGGCTTTTTACGGGGGATCTGTATGTCGGTGGCAAGGATCGGGCATTACGAAAAGATTATGAAATCTGGCAGATTATCGCTTCACTAAAAAAAATCGTCACACTACCTTTCAATAGCCTCTTTCCGGCCAGTGCCCGCATACCCGATAAACCCAAAGAAGACATGCAAGACAAGATCATCTATTTGGAAAGCATGGGTGAACAGGCCTTGGTGCTTCACCAGAAAGGCTGGAAAGAAAAGGACATCGCAAAGAAACTATTCGGCGCCCCCATGCCGATAGAATGGATCACCCTCGGTCATTTTTCCCGGCGGCATTTGGTAAGATCATACCTGCGGCTTTAATGGACTTGAGATTTTCGACCCCCGACGAAACACGCATGGCGCAAAGAAAAAGGCCTATTATTTCATCAGCCATAAACCTTAAACTTCAAACATTGAACGTTAGATACATAATGATGGCAAAAAAGTAGGAATCAAAAAATGACAATCTCGTAAAAAGTCGTCACCCCGGCGAAAGCCGGGGTCCAGAGTCCCTGTAACTATTTGAGAAGACTGGATTCCGGTCTTCACCGGAATGACAAAAATAAGTGTTTTTCGACTTTTTACGAGACCATCAAAAATGATTCGTCTATCTGCGTTTCTTTATCGGAGAAGTCTAGCCAAATTTGTCTGAATTTTTCCCTTTTATCAAAATGAATATCCATATCATTTCTTGAAGCGGGTCTTTTTCCCCTGAGATCCCTATAGATTCTTCAGTTCGCTTCTTCATACATTACCATGCGCCACGGTTCCCTTGACACACGAGGTTTATCTTCCTAACATTACCACTATGAAAAAGTGGGTTTTTAGCAAACAAATATCACAAGGAAGGCTTTTCCATATCATATATTTTTGATCTTGACATAACACGATAGATGAACTATGTATCATTCTGCGTAACTAGTAAATCCTATCATTTCTTCCTAAAGGTCAAATAAAATTTCATTCAGATCCCCGCATACACATTCTCTCTGCGGCTGAAACTACGCTTTTTATACAAGTAACCGTCAGCTTTAAACATGAAAATTTATTGGAGGTTGTTATGATGAAAAAATTCCATTACATATTCATTTTGCTTTTTTTGCTCGGCTTTTTACTGGTCTTTTGCAATTGTGGAGGGGGTGGAAGCGACAGTGGAGATGGCCTAGTAACAGAAGATGGCGAGGATCAAAATCCCTCGTCTGATGATACCTCCACCACGACGACATTTCCCGGATTCGATTTAGCCTTACAGAAAGGTGATTTCTGGGAATATGGCTGGGATTATGAAAAGAATTTTTGGGATTCCTTTTCCGGGGGATCTCATAGTGAGCGTTCCGGGGCATTCCGTTTGACCTTGGGTGAACAAAAAGAGATCAATGGAGTTGCAGCCTTCGAGTTGATCGCGACAGGCAGCGGTGATGATTATAAGCCTCGCTGGAAATATCTGGCCATTTCCCAGGATCAAATCCTTGGCTCGGAAGACGGTGTGATGCTGGTCACCCTCTTCGATGCCCAAACAGGAATATGGCCCGGGAGCGGCTTTTTCACCACTTTTTCCTCTAACACCCTATATGTCGGGAGCAACGGAACGATCGATAATGATTACATCAGCGGTCCTGCAATCGTAATCCAGCAATCCTTTGACCAGGACCAATGCCAGTATTTCCCCGGAATCGGCACAATCTGCGGGGGGGATTACAACGAAACCGTAGAGGAACGGGAATATTACAGAGAAGGCATCGGCCCCCTTGGATACTATAGCTACTCGGCTATCAGCGACATGACCGGCCAATACCCCTGGAGCAGTAGTACAGCCGAGAATGTTGGGTTGCTGAAATCCTCACTTCGCGGTGATACGGTGGATTATGATTTCGAAACAGAGCCCAATGACTCCCCGGACACAGCTCAGGCGATAGGCTTTTCCCTGGAAATCCGCGGAGAAGTGGTATATGATGATGATTCGACGTCCATATATTTAGAAGAACCTCAAGAGGAAGAGCCCAATGACTCCCGATCCGCGCCTCAAGCATTGAACGTCCCCGCATTTTTAAACGGTTCAGTGGACGATGGAGATTCATCCTCATCATTCCAATTCTGGAATGTTAATCAATGGAATACCATCAATGCAGAGGACTGGTACAGTTTTACTTTGAATAAATCGGGTTATATGCACATTGAACTGTCCTTCAGCGACAGCACCAACCCTCCCGATCTGGACCTATATCTGTTTTCCGAATCATCTGATACCCCGTCTCATTACAGTGTGAAGGACAATCCGAACGAATCATCCTTTGAGGAGGGGATTTATATCAACTCACTCGCGGCAGGCAGCTATTTCATTGCAGTGGATGCTTGGGACACTCCCGACGGCTCCACTTCCTATACCTTGGAGATAAATGATTGGGAGAGTGAGAGGACCCTGGAAGATTGGTATTCCTTCACCCTCGACGATACGAGGAATGTGACCATATATCTGGATTTCGAATGCAAGTCCGAAGATTATGATTCCGATATGGACTTGTACCTATTCGACCAAACCGGTTCAATACTCATCGCATCCAGCAGCAATGGCCCCGGAATACCTGAGGAGATCTCGATGGAACTTGCTGCTGGAACTTATAAAATAGGGCTGGACCTGGCTAATTCATGGGGGGCTCTATATTATCTGACTGTTGAATAGATCGGCCGGGTATCGGGGTGCTTAATCACCACAACGAAAATTCTACAGAAGGCACTTTCAGCGGTATAATCTCTTACTCTGAGAACATATAACGATGGTAAAAGAGTAAGAATCAAAAAAATGATTCGTTTATCTGTGTTTCTTAAAAGGGAGAAGTCTAGCCAAATTTGCCTGAATTTTTCCCTTTTATCAAAATGAATATCCCATACCATTTTTTGAAGCGGGTCTTTTTCCCCTGAGATCCCTTCGATTCTTCAGTTCGTTTCTTTGCACAGTATCATGCGCCCACACGTCCCTTGACACACGAGGTTTATCTTCCTATACTCCCACTGTGAAAAAGTGGATTTTTAGGAGAATCAAATCAAACAAAGAATGGTTTGGAAAAGGGACAGCTTGATTTTGGTTTTTGGGCCTGTAGAGGGCATTCACGTCCGGGATCAAAGATTAGGAGGGGTAGATGAAAATCCAATATGACAAAACAAGGATGAGGGGATGGTGCTACAGTCTAACGGCGGTCATTTTTTGCCTAATCCTGACCGTCGGCTGTGGCGGGGGCAACAACAGCGGCGGTAGTTCGAATAGCAATGATGGGGGTGACGCTGATTGGACCTATATGGTCTATATGGGTGCGGATAACAACCTGTCCACATCGGGTCTTATCGATCTCAATGAAATGGAAACAGCCGGATCCAATAATAATGTCAAAATCGTTCTGCAAGCGGAGTTCAGCACGAATTACACGGATTTCGGGAACCTCGGATTACCCTATAACGACCAAACCCTACGATTCCTTGTCGAGAACGACAACAACACCAATAATGTGGATCTGGGTGCGGGACAAAGCATCGGCAATGTTGACATGGGCGATCCAACCACGCTGACGGATTTTATCATATGGGCAACAGACACCTATCCGGCCAAGCACTATGCGCTGGTGATCTGGGATCACGGGGCAGGATGGAAGAAATCCGCTCTCCTCAGGGGGGCGGTCCAAGATTCCACCAGCGATACCTTCATGAGTCTGCCGGATTTGGCCCAGGCCGTCCATGATGCCGGCGTTCACCTTGATTTGATAAATTTCGACGCCTGCCTGATGGCCATGTACGAAGTGGCCTATGAGTTCATGGGATTAGCTGACTACATGGTCTTTTCAGAAGAGGTGGAACCCGGCAACGGCGATCCCTATGATACCATTCTGTCCGACCTCAAGGACAGCCCCGCCATGACCGGCCAAGAGCTGGCAGATACGATCGTAGAAAGATATTATGATTATTACAATGACCCGGAAACCCGTGAAGAAAAGGTGACCAAGTCAGCGGTTGACATGTCAAAGGTCTCAAACCTGCATACCGCCATGCTGAATTTGGCGGCCGCCATTGTTGACGGCTATAACGCCAACTCGGCGGTTATCACAAATGCTCAAACCAACACCCAGCACTATGAGTACCCGTCCAATCTGGATTTGTATGACTTCACCTCCCGCCTGGCCACCAACCTGCCCAATGGCGACATCCATACCGCCGCCCTGGCAGCGAACACTGCCGTGGCCAGTATGGTGATCAGCAATCGCTACATCGGCGATGCGGTGGAGGACTCCCATGGCCTGGCGATTTTTGTTCCATCAAAAGGACAGGTGTCGTCTGATACACTATATGATGAACTTGAGAGTTACAACAAGTTGGCCTGCAATCAGACCAGAGCGACCGTATGGGCGCAAGCTGTTGAAACCATCGTGGGTGGTTCAGAGGAGGAGCTACACGAGGGCGGGTTTGCCTTTTGGGTTGCCTGGGATACGGACGCCGATGTTGATCTGTATGTCTGGGAGCCTGATGAGATCTATGCCCCATGGATGGGACAGACCACTCCCAACGGCTACTTTTCCGGTGATTCATACGACACAGGCGAATCTGTAGAGTATTATGTTGCCAATGATTATGTCCAACCCGGTGATTACGATATCTTCATTGAATACTACAGCGATGGATTGACTTCAAACGGGGCCAACGTGAGTTTCTGGTATTACGATCCAAATACAGCAAACGATTGGCAGGAGCTAGGTACAGTCTGGCTGGACCTGAGTGACCCGTACCCTGGCGACACGATTCCTTATCCCCTGAATGGATTGAACGCCTACTCCAATTACTGGTACACCGGAGCCTTGACCCGGGCAATATCTGAAGACGGTACGGTGGTGATCAATGCCGATCGACGAGAGGTGACAATTCATCTGAAACATAAAAAGCGAGCCCTTAAAATAAACGAGGAGTTGAAACAATGACTTGGCGACACATCGCATTTTGGTTTCTGATATCGGGAATAATGTATACAGACATAGGTGCCTGTTCTGGCCCCAACGTTACAAAAAAAGCACTTTTGTCTTCGGAACCATCGGAGGTCCTATCACAGATCCTGGAGGAACCGACTCGTTATGAATCAGAGATCCTTACCATAGCAGGTAAATTTCAGGGCTGGAAAGGACCTTGCCAAGGGGGGCCGCCAGTGTCGCGAAGTGACTGGATGATTGTCGGTCCGTCAGGATGTCTTTATGTAAACGGACCTGTTCCGGCAGGTTTGAATCCAGCCAAACCATCCGGAGAAATGATTACGGTCACCGGTGTGGTGCGTTTAAAAAAGGGGGTGCCTTACCTGGAACTGCTGAAGTAGCAAATGGATTATCGCGGTGTTAAAATGATAAACGCCGTTATTCCAAATTCCCCGAAGCTTCGATACCGGCACCGAAACCGATAGCATTGGATGTGATCAGATGTGTCGGCTGGCAGCGCCCGGCGGGGGATCCGTATGTTAAATAAAAGGACTGGCCATTGTGTGAAGATTATGAAATCTGGCAGATTATTGCTTCACTAAAAAAATCGTCACACTACCTTTCAATAACCTTTTTCCAGCCAGTGCCCCGCATCCCCGAAAAACCCAAAGTAGACATGCAAGACAAGATCATCTATTTGGAAGGCATGGGAGGGCAGGTATTGGCCCTTCGAGAAAAGGGATGGAGTGTGTGAAAAGGCCATCGCGAAAAAGCTCTTCGGCGGTGGCCTCATCCTTCTCGAATGGATAACCCTGGGTCATTTTTCCGGGAAACATCTGGTGAAATCATATCTCAGACGAAAACCAGAGCATTAATCTTCTAAAACGAACTCATGAATAGTGATGCGCGGAACCTCGATGTGAACGGATGCTCTCGACACCGTAGTTAACAAAAGGGTATGAGCGATGGAGCCAGTATAACCTAATGCCTTTGACTCATTACTTTTTCTCTTGGTTCTGTAAATCTCGAATCATCTATCAACGTGACCCACCGCTACTTAAAAAAAACTTCTGCAACGGACGATATCCTGCTTTCTCCATGAGGTCATCCCAATTTGCGGGCAGCTCTATTTCCTTGATAGCGAAGCCGCGGCCGCCCGACAGTGTCTGCACCTTGTTTCTTGCCGGGTCTCCGCATATGATGAATTCAACCGCATTTAAGGCCAGCGTCGTTTCGATCTCTTCCCAACCAGGGAATCTGGGGTACCAAGAGGCGGCAGCCTCCCCTTCTCTGTATCCTTATTGCTCAGGGCTTTTTCAAGCTCGACTTCGAAGGAATCGTATACCTCGCCAAACGAGCCATATACCTTTGAGAAAACCGCCTCATGGGTGATTTTTCGCGCATTTGCAATGAGGTCTTTCTTAAGGCTCTTTTTTGTATAGCCCCCATCAGCGAGAATTTTGGCTACAGCGGGCCCCACAAGCATGTATCGACGACTCTGACCCGTGAACCCGCTGGCAAAGGCTTCCGTGGTGGCGATCCCGTAGGCCATGATCTGCATGAGGATCTTCGGATCGGACGTCGAGGGGATATGAGATTGCGGCCCCATAAGGTGCTGTACCCCGCGGACAGGGCGTTCGCGTTCTTTGCAAACCCTTTATCCATATGGTATGGTTCCCATCCCAGCTTGATCATCGCCTCTTCATCTTCCGCTAGGACCCACGATAGTTGCTTCCCGAAACTGCCCATCTGGGTTTCCTTGATCCTGAGGCCTGCGATGTTTCTCCCGATAAGGCTCATGGCCCGGCCGATGACACTGTTGACCGGATTCGCAATGAGCCCCTGTCCGTGGTCGATGCCGAGCTGTCTCGCGATCGGCCCATTGACCCAGAAGAAGTTCATGAAAGAATGTGTGCTGCCACCGCTGTTCCGGTAACTGAAAGCAGGATCGGCGATGGCCTGAACCGCCGAAATCAGTATAGGCATGTGCTCGGAACGGCAACCGGCCATCACGCCATTGACGGCAATGTTCCATAGTGTAGCCTTCAGATTCGCGACCGGAAGCACCGCTATCTCCTGATCGGGCGGATAATCAGTATATTTCAGAAACGCCTCGACCTTCTCCGTTGTCGGCGGGGTTACGGACATCCCGTCGCTCCACGCCCTAACGGTGAAGTATCGATTGACCTGATCAACGGTGCCGGTGAACATGATCTCCCTACCGTCCCTTTTCTCAGCGGTATCTTTCGTTGCGGGTATTGGTTTGGTCAGTGCGTCGATGATCTGAGGAACAACGATCTTAGCGGACTTTTCCTGCAGTTGAGCATCCGTTTCGAGGTCAAATGGGTCCGGATACAGGGCGACCTGGAGGGATGGTATGCCATGGTCCTTGGCCGAATTGCGCGCCTGTTCATTGAAACCGGGATTGGTCACCACTGCGCCGGGAATGCCGGATTGCTCAGCCACTACTACCGCGTGACCCGCACGCGGTGTGCAGATGCCTCAACCACCATTCCCGCTTATTACTGCATTGCATCCCTTTTCCTTGAAAACCGCTTGCAGGACCTCAGATTCTTTTCCGGGAGCTCCGTGATGCTCGGGCAGAAAGGCATCAGGCATATCGGTATACGGAACAATCTTGAGGCTTGGGTATTGGTTTTTCAGTGCCTCCCCGATGGCGGGGAGGGTCACATCAGCCTTGAACGCGTTGTTCCACACCATGCAGACTGTTTTGCCGGCGAGCGTATCCAGCCTGGGAGCCATGGTCGTCATCTCGACAATGCTCTCCCCGATGGGGCTCACAACCCTGTAAGCGGGCTCGGCAGGAGGCTTCGATGTCGCCGTATCAGGCGGGCTGCAGAAAGCAAATAAAATCACCACGACAAAACAGGCGACCATGCAAATAGCTGTTCCATCAGACATATTTAACAATTGTTGGAACATATCCATCATAATCATCGTCCTTTTCTCATCATTTCCTTACGCGTCATATTATATAAGCTATCCCGGGAGTTCAGCCTTGGAACTCGGTGGTTGCCACACGGTCGGTCTGCTTATTGAATTGAGCGGGACCTGATAGTCTACCGGGCCCCGCTACTTGTTTCCTGAAAATCCTTTGACCATATGCTCCGCGGTCAAAAACTTCTCTTCTTTTTACCTGAAAAACTCTGAAGCGAAGTATACCCGAACTCCGCCATCAGATCATTGACCGGCGTAGATAATAGAATCAAAAATAGGAGCGACAGCTTGAAGCCATCTACGCCGTGAGCCACTGCTATTTAAGGAAAAACTCCTTCAGCGGGCGATATCCTGCTTTCTCCATGAGTTCATCCCAGTTTGCCGGCAGCTTTATCTCTACGGTGGCGTGACCGGCGCCGTTTAAGGTCAGCGATTTATTCCTAGACCGGTCCCCGGTGACCACGATCGCCGTGTCGCCTTTGTGCCAAATAACCGGGACGGTCCATACTTCACTTGGAAAATCATCCGGGTACCAGGGTGGTAGTTTCGTCTTCTCTGCCTGCTCAAGCGTATCTTTTATGGTCCTTTGTACGTGCTGTGGAAATGGATAAGGCGGCCGGCTACCGGGATGCGCGTAGTAACTGGCAAAGGCGCGCTCATGCACGGTTCTCCTTGCGGTCGCCATTAAATCCGTTTCCAAGGCTTCCTTTGTTTTATATTTCCAGGCAAGATCACGAGCTATATACTCAGTAACCATAAGAGTTCTAAAGTTCTGATTAAACCTTGGAAAGCAACTACCGACGGCAAACTTCTGTTTCTCGACAAAATCCCAGGCTATAAGTTCCATAATCTTCTGAGGATCGTCGGTGGCGGGGATAAGATTGTTGCCATATACAAGGCTGGTGCTCGCGGTCAAAGTGCTCTGATTCAGATCAAAACCCTTTTGTACATGGTAGGGATCCCAGCCGATCTTGCGGCACGCCTCTTCATCCTCCGCAAACGCCCAGGACATGGGGTAACCAAAGGTTCCCATCCTGTTTTCTTTTATATAATAGCCGGAAAGATTCTGTACCGCCAGGCTAAGAAATCGGCCAAGAACCATGTTTTGCGGCTCGGTAATCATCCCCTGCCCGCAGTCGATGCCCAATTGCCTTGCGACAGGCCCGTTTATCCAAGCATAGGGAATCCACCCATGGGTACTGTCATAATTCATCCTGACCTTTTTGTCGGGTATGGCTTCTATGTATGCTATCAGTAGCGGCATGTACTCCGGCGGGCATCCGGCCATCACCCCATTGACCGCGATATGCCAAACCTTCGTGTCGCGATATGCGGCCTGGAGCACGGCTATGGTCTCATCCCAGGGGTGGTCTGTATATTTGAGAAATTCGTTAACCTTTTCTATGGTCGGCGGAACGATGGGCAGCCCGTCACTCCAGTGCTTCTTTGAAAAATATTGATTCACTTCATCCATCGTGCCGGTGAATACAATCTCTCTTGGATCCTGAGGCGCCTCTCTGTATTTTCCTGTTTTTTCGGCGATTTCTTCTTTTGTTATCGGTTTCGTCAATGCCTCGACGATCTGGGGCCAAACCACCTTTCCCGTATTCATGATCAACTCATCTTTTGTGTGGGACGCAAAAGCACCGGGATACTCGGCGGCTCGCGGCGCAGGAATACCGTTATTTATGCCCGTAGAATAAACTGTTTCAATAAAACCCGGTCCTGCAACCGTAACGGCAGGAATGCCAATGTACTCAGCGGCTATGAGAGATCCCGTCTCTCCAGGAGTGCATACACCTCAGCCGCCATTCCCACTTATTACGGCATCCACCTTCAAATCCTTGAGCTTCTTCTGAAATGCCTTTACTCTCTCATTTGTAGTGCCGGGCGCCGGATAATGCTCAGCGGAGCCCACCTCTTGCTGCAAATATACTGTTGCCGTGGGGTAGTTCTTAAGGATCAGGTTTTTGATTTCGGGATGTGTTACATCGGCCATAAAGCTGTTGCCTACAACAGCAATCTTCTTGCCCTCCAGGGTATCCAGGCGAGAGGCTATTTTTATCATCGGAACAGTTGACTGACCATAGGGTTTCACCACCTCCAAGGAAACTTCTTTTTGAGGTGAAGCCACCAAGGAAATGGAAGATAGTAAGAATAGAAATATCAGGCATCCAACCATAAAAGTGTTTTTTCTTTTCATTATTCTCACACTCCTTATTTTATTTGTTTTCAAAACCTTCCAAAAAAATTACAATAAATTATTTTCGTTTCCAACGCTGCTCGAAACTTTACTCCAAATAGCACTTGACACTTTTACATCATTTACTTTTCTAATTCACCTCCTTCCTTTCTAATGCATATCACTTGTTCTACCAAGATCCTTCCTTCAATGCTTCACCAATGACCATGATTGCGTAACGTCCGTTCCGTGCATTCTTAGCATTGGTTTCAAAAAAGATTACTCGTGTAAAAGGCCCTTCCGTCATGGGAGTAAAATCAATTTTTATGCTAGTGGATTCCTTTGGCTTGATTACAAGGTTGCCTTGTTTTTTTCCATCAAAATATACCGTATCTCCTTCGATCATATGAATCTTAGTTATCGTTAGGGGTTCTCGCCCTTCATTCGTGATTCGACAGCTCAGGTTACTGACCGAATTTGTATTTATTAAGCCCAGTCTTAACTTCCGCGGCTCAACCCTTATCTTCGGTACAGGCGCCTCTCTGACCATCCCTTTAATCGTAATGGTAATCTCCTTTTGATCGGGAATGTTGGTGAACAGGAAAACCCTTTTTTCAAATGGTCCCGGTCTGTTCAATGTTTGATAAATAATTTTTAATATTGTTTCTTCTTCGGATTTCAATAAGCGCTTTCCAAGCACCGGATGGGTACAAGCTCATGTTGAGATTACCTCTTCGATTGTTACATCGAAATCGCCGGTATTCTTCAGATGTGCGTAGGCAACAGCCGGGGGACCTTCATCTATTTCATTGAAATCAAAAATGGATTTATCAACCTCGATCTTCGCGCCAGCACCCGCCGCGATGATATGACCATTTAACAGGAGGATAAAAAATAAACCAATTTTGATCAGGTTTTTATATGCTCTTTTTATTTTGCGCTTTCCATACATCAATTTTTCTCTTTCAATATATATCGAAATGGTTAATCTCCATGTGAAAATTTTACCTTTTCCGCATAGTCAAATCCTGGATCCTGAATGGCAGTATGACATTTACGGCATAGTTCCATTTCAGGAACGGCTATTATCTTACCATCGTCAGGGTTCTGAATGTGTTCCTTATCGGGGCCATGGCAGTTCTCGCATTGAACACCTGCAAGTTCGGGGGTCAATTCATGATCCAGAAACCCGCCATATTTATCATACCCGACAACATGACACTGAATACAATCAGGCAGATCCTGTTGCCCTGATTTCTTAAGGCTTTCAAACGCAACGGCATGTCTCGTCTTTTGCCATCCTTTGGTTTCCGTATCATGGCATTCAGCACAGGCTTTCCAACCTCCAAAACAACCGTAGATTTCAGCGAGTGAATCTTTACCTGAAAGGTATGGAATCCAGAAAAGGAACCATAAGAGAATACATAACTTAACAGCCTTTCCGGATTGCATGACCGGCCTCATATAGTTCTTTCGCTTTTGCATGACAACTTACTTTTCTATGGGATAACCTTTTTCTTTCCATCCCCTGATGGATGGATCAGCCAAAATTTTGACATTCTTAAACCCCAATTCCATCAGCTGGTTACCGACATTGTTGCTGGCTTCTTCTCCTGGACCGCAATCGCAGTATAGGATGAGTGGTTTGTCCGAAGGCAATTTTCGAACATCGGCGTAATCTATTTCCTTTGCCCAGGGAAGAGAAACAGCGCCTTTGATATGCCCGCCCATTTCATACAATTTTTTGGGCTGGGTATCTATAATCACAATATCAGCCCCGTTATCCATCAGGTTTTTTAATCCTTCTATCGTGATACGGGGAAGTTGAACATCCGCACTAAAAGAATGAGAAGCCAGTCCAAAAACCTGAATACATATTAATAAATGAATAACAGTAGTTTTTCTGAAAATTTCCATTTTATTCTCCCTTTACATAATCTGGTTAATGAAGAATCAAATCTGACGTAATCTACCCCCTAACATAGACAGGAACCAGGCTTTTATATTTAGCCACAAGCCTGTCCCAGTTTTTAGGCAGATCAACCTTTTTAGTGACAAAATCCACCTTTTTGGATAGGTTTGATCCGCCTCCCACCGCCATGCCTATGAAGGCGCCATGTCCACCCATGACAACAATCCTGATCAGGTGGGCCTTAAAGATCCCCATTGGATCTTCCCGGTTGACCGGGGGCCGCTTTTTTACGGGGAAAAACGAGCCCCAGAAGTCCTGATGAAGATAGGCCGGTACACGCGCGTATTCCGCAATGTGTTCCCTTATCTCCTGCTTTGTCCAGTTGTTCTCGGCAAGGGTCCTGGCGTGCTCGGGTGTTATCATCAGGCAGCAGAGTCCTCCCCTTCCGGGCTGGGCGTTGCTGGTGATGGTTCGCAGAATGCCTTTATCATCTGAGCTGTAGTGCCAGAATTGGGAGTAGCTGTTGGGGAAAAATACGGTCAAGGTACTGTCGGATCTCTCAAAACCGTATTCCACATGCAGGGGCTCCCAGGGGCTGTCTTCCTCATTTTCGGCCATGACCATGGAATATTTCATGGGATTCCCCAGCACGCCCATATCCTCGACACCCTTCCGGGCGCCGCCGATATTC
>JAFGGA010000077.1 GCA_016930835.1 Deltaproteobacteria bacterium | reverse complement strand
AATGAACTTGATACAGCATATGATAAGATCATTGGTCAAATCGTAAAAATAATCATTGAGGCAGATAAATGGCTGATAAAATAATCACCGATTCCCCGATTCGCCCATTCTCCGATTCAATCCCTGCTGACCTGGATAAAGCAAAGGGAATGATTTATGGCCTGGCTATAGGCGACGCTTTGGGTAGGCCCACTGAGTTTCTAAAACTTCCCCAAATAAAAGCAAAATATGGAAACAATGGTATTCATGACCTGCCTGATCCAGCTCTTTTCACTGATGACACACAGATGAGCGTTGCTATTGCTGAGGCCCTGATTAGGGCGGGTGAAAAGGATATAGAATCAATTATGGTTACGGTCAAAGATGAATTTATTAAATGGTACCACTCCCCTGAAAATATACGAGCACCCGGTAGAACATGTCTCACTGGTGTGGCTAAAATGGAACAGGGAATCCATTGGTGCGACAGCGGGGTTGCTACTTCAAAAGGATGTGGTTCAGCCATGAGGGCGGCTCCTATTGGATATTTATATCAAAACGATCCTGATAAATTAAGAGAGGTGGCCCATGCTACAGGAATTTGTACCCATGGGCATCCTACGGCGGATGCAGCCTGTATCGGAGCAGCCTACCTTGTAAAACTGGCCCTTGACGGCATTGAACCCCAGGACATGATCCCGAAGCTTCTCCAGTTCACCGCCGGCGTCTCCAGGGAGTTTGACGAGGCCATCAAAAAAGTTGGCGAATGCATGGAGCAGGAATCCAGCCTCCCCATCTCCCCGATTCCCCTTTTCGCCGTTTCTCCCATTCCCGTAGCACTCGGTGAGGGGTGGATAGGCGAGGAGGCTGTCGGATTATCCCTTTATTGTTTCCTTAGATATCCAGAGAACTTTGAAAAAGTGATTATCAGAGGAGCCAATACCAATGGAGACTCAGATTCCATTGCCTGTATCGGAGGCTCAATTAGTGGTGCTTTTCTTGGAATAGATGCCATCCCTAAAAGCTGGATCCAAAGAATTGAAAAAACAGAATATCTCGATGACATTGCTACAAAGTTGGCAGAGAAAAAACAGAGCTTAATCCATGGAAAATAGTAGAGAAATCTTGGAAGTTTTATTTAAGGATGAAAAAATAGATCTCAAACGAGGTGATTTGTTCGATACATCTCCAAATCCCATGCCCGATAACTTTGATTTTAGTCGTGTCGAAGGCATGATGCTGGGACTTGCCATCGGAGACTCACTTGGGAGACCGACCGAGGGGATGTTGCCGGAGAATCGAAGGTCAAGATTTGGAGAGATCAGAGATTATCTACCATCTTCCTATGCTGATGGACCGATCGGCGTTCCTTCGGATGACACTCAACTCGCCTTCTGGACCCTCGAACAGATGATCAATGATAAAGGTTTTATCCCCGGAAATGTTGCTGAGAGATTCTGCCGTGATCGTATTTTCGGGCTTGGATCATCTGTGAGAAGATTTCTCAGAAATTTTAAATCAGGGAGTTTATGGTTTGAGGCAGGACCTAAATCTGCCGGAAACGGTGCACTCATGCGGATTGCTCCAATGGTGATTCCACACCTTAAAACAGCATCCCCCGACCTCTGGGTGGACACTGCATTATCCGCAATGATAACCCATAACGATTCAGCCTCTATTGCCTCCTGTGTCTCATTTGTCCGTATGCTGTGGCAGCTTCTAAGGATGGAATCCCCGCCTGAACCCTATTGGTGGCTGGAAACATTTGTAGATACGGCAAAAGATCTTGAAGTGGATGAGCATTATCGCCCGCGGGGTGGAGCATATACGGATTTCAAGGGACCTGTCTGGCGGTTTGTCCAGGAAAAAGTTTCTGAAGCATTTGATAAGGGAATGTCTGTATTAGAGGCCTGCGACCTATGGTACTCAGGTGCGTATTTACTGGAGACAGTACCCAGTGTGATTTTTATACTGATGAAACACGGAGACAACCCGGAAAAAGCTTTGATCCGTGCAATCAATGACACCAGGGACAATGACACAATTGGAGCAATTGTAGGAGCGGCAGTCGGGGCGTTATATGGGAAAGGTTCAATTCCAGAGATATGGATCAAAAACCATTCCGGCAGGACATCATTTTCGGATGATGGAAGAATTTTTAATCTGTTTGTCGAGGCAAAAAAATTATGGAGGTAACAAATTTGGACAAAAAGTCCTTGATCTCATTAAGAATTTACGTAAATATACCAAAGATAATAAACACTCATTACCGGAGCCATCAGTTCAAATTGATATGGTTCTTCTCTGGTTAGAGGAAAAATGAAGCGATATAAAATCTTCATCAGCGGTGTTCAAAAAGAGTTAAAGAAAGAACGACGCGCCATTAAAGAGTTTATCCTTAATGATCCCCTTCTTAGACGCTTTATTTCGAAAGTGTTCCTGTTCGAAGATATACCGGCCGGAGACCGCAAACCCGACGATATCTATTTGAGTGAGGTCGAAGGCTGTGACATCTACATTGCCATTCTCGGTAACGAGTACGGCTGGAAGAACGAGGCCGGAAAGTCGCCGACCGAACTGGAGTTTGAACACGCCACCAAGACCCACCGTGAACGCCTGATCTTTGTGAAGGGTGATGACGACAGAGCGCGTGCCTCTGAAATGGCAGATTTGGTGCGCAGGGCAGGCAGCCAGGTTACTCGGCGCCGTTTTTTAGATATACCCGGCCTGATCCGGGAGGTATATGCCAGCCTTGTTGAGTGTTTGGAGCGGCGCGGTGCCATCCGGTCAACACCTTTTGACGGCAGCATCTGCCAGGGAGCAACAATCAGGGATATCGACAATAAGGCGATTGCGGACTTCGTTGAAACCTCGGAAACAACCGGACGATTAAAGATCAAAGGGTCCCGGGCCCCGAAAGCAGTCCTCCAGAATTTCAACTTATTACGCGAGGGCAGCCCCACGAACGCGGCTATGCTCCTTTTTGGGAAAGACCCAAGAAGGTTTTTCAACAATGTGCAGGTCCATTGCTTTCATTTTCATGGGACGGTAAAGCAAAAGCCCATCGCATCGCAGCAGCCGTACGAGGGACGGCTGATTGAAGTTATCGATGAGGCCGTTGAATTCGTTTTAGGCAAAATCGACCGGCGTGTAGGTACTCGCGCGCAAAGCGTCCAGGCGCCGGTTACCTTCGAGATTCCTCGCCCGGTTATTTTGGAGGCTATCGTTAATGCGGTTGCACATCGGGATTACAGGAGCAACGGTTTCGTCCAGGTAATTCTCTTTTCTGACCGCATGGAGGTATGGAATCCTGGTGAACTGCCGCCGGGGCTCACTCCTGAATTGCTTCGCGAGCCCCATGGGCCGATACCCCGTAATCCATTGATAGCCGAACCCTTGTACCGGATCAACTACGTGGAAAAAGCCGGCACCGGTACAACCGATATGATCGCCGATTGCCGAAAGGCCGGACTTCCTGAGCCCGACTT
>JAFGGA010000076.1 GCA_016930835.1 Deltaproteobacteria bacterium | reverse complement strand
CTAGGATGATATGACCGTTCCAAACCTGATTACAACCATCCGAATCATTTTAACACCGATATTTGTCATTTATCTGCTGGGAGGCCAATTTTTATCCGGGCTCATTGTTTTTATGATCTGTGTTCTGAGTGATGGGTTGGATGGCACCCTTGCTCGATTGTTTAATCAAAAAAGCAAGTTGGGTTCTTATTTGGATCCTCTGGCTGACAAGATGCTGCTGATCTCGGCTTTTGTGGTACTGGCGATTTTAGGGTTTTTGCCTTCGTGGCTGACCGTACTGGCTATTAGTAGAGATGTCTTAATCATGCTGGGTATCTTTATTCTTTACTTGAATGGCTTGAAGATCACCATAAAGCCCTCCATCCTCAGCAAGATCACAACCTGCCTGCAATTCACCGCTATCATCGTCGTCCTTTCGAGGGATTTTTTTTCATCGTATCAATCCTATTTCCCTTATCTTTTTTATTTGGCGGGTCTTTTCACCATTATTTCCGGTCTTCAATACATGCATTACTGGTTTAAGATTATAGGAGAAGGTGCTTCAACAGAAGGCTGAGAGAAAGATTACGTAAAAATTGTGGATTTGTCTGCTGAAACCCAGTATATTATGTCTTGACATCATTTGCATGAATTGGTATCAATCACTCTCTTTATAGGCACGTAGCTCAGGGGGAGAGCACTACCCTGACACGGTAGGGGTCACGAGTTCAAATCTCGTCGTGCCTACCAGATTTTTTCAGAGAAAGTCAAATACGTATCTGGATAGCCGGTATCGGCTCAAATTGTTTGGAACGGTTAAAATCTCGCTTATAGATGAAGATTGAAATAAGGCATCTGGGTAAGCGTTATACCTGTTTGGATGCCTTATTTCTTATGGGCTATCACTTTTTTTTGAACGATCAAGATGACCCGATCCATGGTATAAGGAAATGTCGTTTATCTTTCCCTCTTCGTACCTCTCAGCAAAGGCAAGGGTATCGATTGGGTCGGTTCCAACAATTGTTTTGGATTGGAATTTATGATTACTTTTCAGATCTCGCAACCGAATCAACCTGCTCAAACCGTGGAGGCGGACTCCCTTTCAGGGATGGATGCCCTTGAACAACTTCATGTAAAGGGATTGGATCGTGTGGTGGCGGTTCGGGTAAACGGGCAGGCTAAGGACCTGTCAGCCGCTATTGAGGCGAAATCCGAGGTGGAGCCCATTTATGTTGAGTCTGAAGAGGGCCTTGAGATATTGCGCCATAGCACGTCACATGTTATGGCAATGGCGGTTAAAGAGCTTTTCCCCGGTGTGAAAGTCACCATAGGGCCTGCCATTGAAAATGGTTTTTATTATGATTTTGATTATGAGAGACCGTTCAAGGAGGATGATCTTCCTGTCATTGAAGAGAAAATGAATGAGTTTATTCAAGCGGATCTGCCTTTTGAACGAAAGGAAATATCGACTCAGGATGCCGTTTCGTTCTTTCAATCCCAGGGTGAGGATTATAAGGTCGAAATCATTCAGGATCTTGATTCGGACCGGGTTTCGCTTTATACACAGGGAGGCTTTACGGATCTGTGCCGGGGGCCGCATCTGGTATCCACAGGTAAGATCAAGGCTTTTAAGTTGACTCATGTGGCCGGTGCTTATTGGCGGGGGGATGAAAACAAGGCCATGCTCAGCCGTATTTACGGTACGGCCTTTCCAGACAAAAAAAGTTTAAAAACGTACCTCCAAAGGCTTGAAGAGGCCAAGAAAAGGGATCATGTTAAACTCGGCAAACAGCTTGATATTTTCAGCACCCATGAGGAAATCGGCGCGGGGATGATTGTTTGGCATCCGAGGGGGGGTATGCTGAGGCATCTGCTAGAAGAATTTGAGATCCGGGAACACCTAAAACGGGGATATGAAATCGTTAAGGGTCCCCTGATTCTGAAAACGGCTTTATGGGAGACATCCGGCCACTTTGATCATTACCGCGAAAATATGTATTTCACGGAGATTGATAATCAATCCTACGGGATTAAGCCTATGAACTGCCTTTCCCATATGCTTATTTACAAGGCCGGATTGAAGAGTTACCGTGATCTGCCAAAAAGGTATTTCGAATTAGGTCTGGTGCATCGCCATGAACGCTCAGGCGTTTTACGAGGTCTTCTCCGCGTTCGGGAATTTACGCAGGATGATGCCCACATTCTCTGTACACCCGGTCAATTAGACGACGAGATAAAGGGTGTCCTTGATTTCATAAAAGATATCATGGCCGTTTTTCAATTTGAGTATAGCCTGGAGATCAGTACCCGACCTGAAAAATCGATCGGGTCTGACGAAGACTGGGAACGCGCCACCCATGCCTTGAAAACGGCCATGGATGATCAACATCTCCATTATCGGATCAATGAGGGGGACGGCGCTTTTTACGGGCCTAAGATCGATGTCAAACTCAAAGACGCACTGGATCGAGAGTGGCAATGCGCTACCGTGCAATGTGATTTTACATTGCCAGAACGGTTTGATCTGTATTATATAGATAAGGACGGACAGAAGCATCGGCCGGTCATGATCCACAGGGTTATTCTGGGTGCCTTGGAAAGATTTATCGGTATACTTATCGAACATTACGCGGGCGCTTTTCCCGTATGGCTTTCACCGGTTCAAGCGATGATCCTCACGGTAACCGACAGAAATATTCCTTTCGGTGAGAAGGTCCTTAAAACATTGCTTGATGCCGAAATACGGGCTGAAGGGGATTTTCGAAATGAAAAGCTGGGATCGAAAGTCAGAGAAGCACAGATGCAGAAGGTCCCTTATATGTTGATTATCGGTGATAAGGAAGCCGAGCAAGGGGGAGTCACCCCAAGGTTGAGGGATGGTCGAAATCTCCCATTTATGGTTACGGATGATTTCGTCCATATGGTAAATGAGGAATGTAAACAAAGGAGGTAATGGCTATAGCGAGTAAACCAGATGAGATAAGGGTGAATGAGGAAATCCGTAGCGAAAGGGTTCGCTTAATTTCCGAAGACGGAACCCAGCTTGGGATCATGTCGGTCCGTGAAGCTCTTAATATTGCTATGGATAAAGGGCTTGACCTGGTAGAGGTTGCTTCAAATGTGGATCCGTCCGTATGCAGGATCATGGATTACGGTAAGTTCAAATATCAGGCCAGTAAAAAGGAGCAGGAAGGACGAAAAAAGGGAAAATCATTCCAGATCAAGGAGATAAAATTCAGGCCCCATACAGATGATCATGATCTTGAATACAAGATTCGTAATTTGAGGAAATTTTTGGTTAAAAAAAGTCGGGTTAAACTGACGGTGATGTTTAGGGGAAGAGAGTTAGCCTATAAAGATGCCGGACTTGAACTTCTGAACAAGATCGCTGAGGATTTAACGGACGTTGGATCTGTGGACCAGATGCCGAAGCAGGAAGGTCGAAATCTGACCATGGTCATGGCCCCTAAATAGAAAAATAATATAGTCATTACTGCCTGATCAAGAGGAGAGATGAGATCCATATCTTCTTGGTTCGAGTGATTTTTGTTATTTGGAGGTAACAAGATGCCTAAAATAAAAACCAACCGTGGGGCAGCAAAGCGATTCAAAACCACGGGATCGGGAAAGATCGTTCGGAATAAGGCTTTTGCCAGCCATATCCTGACGAAGAAAAGTACCAAGAGAAAAAGGAATCTAAGAAAGTCAGGCCTTATTCAGGCCTCGGATCATAAGAACGTGAGTCGATTGATCCCATATAAATAAAGTTCATTCAATGAGGTTTTACAATGCCAAGGGTAAAAAGAGGATTTAAAGCAAGACAGCGAAGAAAGAAAATATTGAAGGCGGCCAGGGGTTTTCGAGGAGGGCATAGTAAATTATATAAAACAGCCTATATCACCCTCAGCCGCGCCAGACAATATGCCTATCGGGATAGACGGACCAAAAAGCGAGATTTTCGACAACTTTGGATTATCCGTATCAATGCGGCAGCGAGAGACAACGGTCTTTCTTATAGTACGTTCATGGGCGGTTTACAAAAGGCGGGGATTGAAATCAATCGAAAAATGCTTTCGGAAATGGCCATCCATGACCCAAAAGCCTTTGCGGAGCTTGCCAGTGCGGTTAGATGAAAGAACAGCTCATAGACATCAAGAATCAAGCCATACGAGAGCTTGATACCATATCGGACATCACCGAATTAGAAGCATTTCGAGTTGCCTATCTCGGAAAAAAGGGTTTCATCACATCCTTCTTGAAAAAATTGGGTGAACTGCCGGCGGAGGGAAGACGTGATGCAGGTAAGCTGGCCAATCAGATAAAGAATGAGATCACCCAACTCATTGATGCCGCGTCAAAGAGATTAGAGACGGAGAGGGCGCAAAAGGCGTCCTATATTGATGTCAGTCTACCAGGACGTCGTCCTCCGAGAGGACATCTTCATCCCATCAGTCAGGTCAATAAAGAAATTTGTGATATCTTTGTGAAGATGGGATACAAAATCGTAACCGGTCCCAATGTTGAATTGGATTATTATAATTTTGAGGCCCTTAATTTCCCCAAGGATCATCCGGCCAGGGATATGCAGGATACATTTTATGTATCTGACAAACTAGTTCTCAGGACACAGACATCTCCCATGCAGGTCCGGGTCATGGAGCGTCAACAACCACCGGTCAGCATTATTTCCCCCGGTAAGGTCTATCGAAGTGATTCGGATGTTTCCCATACCCCGATGTTCCATCAGGTCGAAGGGCTATTGGTGGATAAGGGGGTCACGTTTGGTGATCTAAAAGGTACCCTTACACATTTTGTTCATGAAATGTTCGGCAAGGATACGGCCCTTCGATTCAGACCTAGTTTTTTCCCGTTTACCGAACCCAGTGCTGAAGTGGACATCCAATGCGTCATCTGTCAGGGCAAGGGCTGTCGCACCTGTTCCAATACCGGATGGCTTGAAATTTTAGGTTCCGGGATGGTGGATCCGGCTGTTTACGCGTATGTGGACTATGACCCTGAGGTTTACTCCGGTTTTGCCTTTGGTATGGGGATCGAACGGGTTGCCATGTTGAAATACGGGATAGATGATATCCAGCTCTTCTTTAAAAACGATATGCGTTTTTTAAGCCAATTTTAAATCCATTACCATTGAGTTTGTTGTATGAAATTAAGTCTAAACTGGCTGAGGGACTACGTGGACATCGATATGAGTGTCCAGGACCTGGCCCAACGCCTTACCATGAGCGGTTTGGAGGTCGAGGGAATCACTCCCATCGGTCAGTCCCTTGAAAAGATCAAGGTTGCTAAAATCCTGGTCATAGAAGACCATCCCCAGGCCGATCGGCTTTTTATTTGTCAAGTGGATATGGGGAACAAACAGGTCCCCGTGGTCTGCGGAGCGCCTAACCTCAGGGAAGGCGATCTAGTGCCCATCGCGCCTCCGGGCACAACCCTTCCGAATGGAATGGTGATCAAAGAGAGTCGGATACGCGGGGAACGGTCAGAGGGAATGCTACTGGCTGAAGATGAAATGGGCCTCACCAATGATCATACAGGTATCATGATCTTGCCCCATGATGTTGAACCTGGTATGGAACTTTCTTCGGTCATGCCTCTTGAAGATTTCGCCATTGATATCAGTCTGACACCCAACCGGCCTGATTGCGCATCCGTCTTTGGAATTGCCAGGGAAGTCGCCGCTCTTACAGGTCAACGCGTAAAAATGCCTTCCATTGAGGTCAGAGACGTTGGTCCCCCCATTACCGGCCTTTCCAGCGTAACAATTCATGATCCATCGGGATGCCCCAGATACGCCGCCGGTATGGCACAAGGTATTGAACTGAAACCATCCCCTTTTTGGATGCGGTATCGCCTTTATCATTCCGGCGTTCGGGCTATCAACAACATCGTGGACATCACCAATTATGTGTTGCTAGAGATGGGGCAACCTCTGCACGCCTTCGATTATGACCGACTCATGGAGAATCGGATCGTTGTGAGACGGGCTGAACAAGGGGAGGCCTTTACCACATTAGACGGCCAATCCAGAACTTTGAGCAAAGACCATCTCTTGATATGTGACGGGCAAAGACCTGTGGCCTTGGCCGGGATTATGGGGGGGCTTAATTCGGAGATCTTTGAAGGATCTAAAAATGTCCTTATTGAAAGTGCTTATTTTGATCCAGTCACTATTCGAAAAGGTTCCAAGGCCTTAAACCTTTCCACCGAGGCATCTTATCGGTTTGAACGCGGCATCGATCCGGAAGGCGCGAAAACAGCTTTAAAAAGGGCTTTGATGCTCATTTCGGATCTTTCTGGGGGAACCGTCAATAAGGGGATTATTGATGTGTATCCCACTCCCTATCAAGCACCCGTCATCCCTTTACGTATTCGAATGACCAATGCATTTTTGGGGACCTCGCTTTCAAAAGAACGCGTGTCATCATATCTCAAGGCCCTTGAGATGGATGTGCGCGATCTGGATGAAGACTCACTCCAAGTCGTTCCACCTTCGTTTCGCGTGGATCTCACCCGTGAAGTCGACCTCATGGAGGAAGTGGCCAGGATGGAAGGATATGATCGGATTCCCGTTACGATTCCGCTTATTCAACCCTTGGAGGGGGATGAAGATCCGGCATTGGCCCTTGGAGAGCGACTTAAAGGTATTTTGACGGGACTGGGATTCTCCGAAATTATTACCTACAGCTTTATTTCACCCGATTCAGCGGATTATCTGGGAGTCGATGAGGGTAGTCCCTTGCGATCCTTTGTCAGGCTCCAAAATCCTTTAACGATTGACCAATCGGTTATGAGAACATCCATGATTCCGGGTCTGCTTGCTACGATTAAGGAAAATATGGATTATGGACAGACTGATTTGAAGCTCTTTGAATGGGGTCGGATCTATATCGCGGATGCTTCCAATGATCTCCCGCATGAAAGGCTTTTCCTGGCGGGAATCATCACAGGGCTGTTTGAACCCAAGACCTGGAATAATATGGAGCGACCTGTTGATTTCTATGATATAAAAGGGACCCTCGAGGTGATGTTTCAGTCATTGAGTATAAAAAACATTACCTTTGAAAAGGTCCGAAAACGAGTACCTGGCTATGAAGCGGAGGCTGCATGTAATGTCTATCTTTCCGGTTTATCGGCGGGATATCTTGGTCAGGCGGATGCCGATGTCTTGGGTCGATACGATATCAACACAAAAAACATTTATATGTTTGAACTAGATATCAAGGTCCTGTTGGATTGCCTTCAGAAGACAATCATAAAGTTTGAACCTTTTTCCAAGTTTCCTGCGGTTATACGCGATCTATCCATTGTGGTGGATCAATACTTGGAAAGTGTCCGCATTTCAGATATTATTAAGAAGAACGGGAAAGGCCTGGTTGATTCCATAACCTTGTTTGATATGTATCAAGGGGGTAAGATCGCACCTTCTCAAAAGGCCATGAGTTTTCGGGTCTGTTATCGATCCAAAGGCAGTACTCTGGACGGAAAAGAAGTAAATGCTTTGCATGAATCCATTGTGATGAAAATATTGGAAGAAACCGGCGGGACTTTAAGATAGGATCTAGATATCATGCAGATCCCGGATGACAAACGATATTTCAGGATCGGCGAGGTCAGTCGTATTATTGGCGTTGAGCCGTACGTCCTTCGATACTGGGAAAGTGAGTTCCCCCAAATCAGGCCCAGCCGAGCGGATTCCAACCAACGGACCTATCAAAAAAAAGATGTTGAACTAATCGGTGAGATCAAAAGGCTTCTTTATGAAGAAAAGATGACCATAGAGGGGGCCAAAAGAAGGCTTAAAAAGAGCCGATCACGCAACATCCCTTCCAAAGAATTTATCCAGGCGCTAAAGAACGAGATTCAAGAGATTATAGATATTCTGGGTTGATTTTTCTACAATCTGTTCCCTGAACCTGAAAAGGATCAGAGATCCTCATGATGGAATGATTTGCTGCTTGTGAAGAGGAGCTGGAGATTCGACCTCCAGCTCACGATGTACAGACTATTATTCCACTGTTTTATGAAGATACACATCCTGCTGCGGAAACGGGATTGATATCCCCTCGGCATCAAAACGCTTTTTGATTTTTTCCTGAACGGCGAAGAAAACGTTCCAATAATCAGCGGTCTGGACCCAGGGTCTCACGGCAAGATTGACGCTGCTGTCGGCAAGCTCCAATACCCCGATGGTCGGGGCCGGATCTTTCAGTATTCGCTCATCTTCGGATAATATTTGTTCAAGGACGGTTCGCACCTTGTCCAGGTCATCATGATAACTTACACCCGCGACAATATCGATGCGACGTTGATCTTTGGCCGAATAATTGACGATATTGTCACCGGTAACCTTTGCATTGGGTAAGATAATTTTTTTATTATCCGGTGATTTCAGTTCGGTGGTGAAGATGCCGATTTCCTCCACCATACCTGCCGTACCGCCGGCTTCGATATAGTCTCCAATCTTAAAGGGTCTGAAAATCATCATCAGGACCCCCGCGGCAAAATTGGCCAGAGACCCTTGAAGGGCCAAGCCAACAGCCAGGCCCGCGGCACCCAGCACGGCGACAAAAGATGCCGTTTGCACACCAAGCTGCCCCAAGGCCGCGATCATGATGAAGGCCATCATGGCCACGTAGGAAACACTGGCCACGAATGTGACTAGAGTAGCATCCAAACGGCTTTTCTCCAGCACGCGTCTGACCAGGGCGCGAACACCGATGGCCGCAAAGCGCCCGATCACCAGAATCGCTATGGCCGCGATGACCTTTAGTCCATACAAAGCGATCCATTCCTGTAATTTACCAATAACTTGTTCCATATCTCGCCTCCTTTTATTTTGTTATATAATCCTGATGGTCTCGTAAAAAGTCGGAAAACAACTGTTTTTGTCATTCCGGTGAAGGCCGGAATCCAGTCTTTTTAAATAGTTACATAGACTCTGGACCCCGGCCGCAGTCTATCCCGCTCTTGATACGGGACCGGGGTGACGGCTTTTTGCGAGTTCGTCAATCTTAACTGGATCCAATTATTCATGGATCATAAGATTATGAATAACTCCCGGATTATGTTTTTTTACCCAGCAGCCAATCTTGGGCCTGTTCCATGGTATCAAAGATCCCGGTGTCTTCCCTCTGTTAGCCTCGATATCGGTAGCAAAACGGATGTTTTCACGAGTTTGAGTGGGCGCGGGTAATACATGGGCAATACGGAGGTTGAACGCTGGATTCTCAGCAACGGCCTCACCTATCCCGAATGTTTCCATAGTGGGTAGTGAGCCGGCGATTAGACTTTTAAAATCAACTCGAAGCTTTGAGCATGCGTGCTCCTGACAGGGTCGGACGGCCTCGCAAAAAGCCGCAAGGTGATCATCTTTGATGGCGGAACCTGAAAATGTCAAACGAACGATGCCTCTTCCTTCATCAAACAAGACAGTATATGAAATGATCGAGTTCCTCCCCATAATGTATTTTTCAGCAGTAATAGAACCGAGTCCACAAGATGAATTGATACACATCTTGGGGCACGGAGTCCGCGCCCGTCAGTTGAAGACCCTGACTCGTCCAGTCGCTTCAACCGTAAAATTTGACACCATCGTCAATACGGCCTACTATCACGATTCTCATTTTTAAATACCTGGTTAGGCTTATTCCCGTCAATATATTTTTCAATTCCGCTTGAATATCTGTTTATATACGAAGGCATCCTCTCAGCTTTCGGAGAAAGAACTGGATGAACGAACGGCAGCAAATCAGGCCCAGCATGATAATGCACGATCCTGATTCTTTAATGGGCGGCTTTTATTGGGCCGCCATTGGAAAAGGCCAAGGATTTCAGTGGGGACGTTGAAATGACTCATCCGATATCTCGGTTCGGAACATTCACGTTTTATCGCCGTTTTTCTCGGCCATAGCCAGTAATCTTTATGACCAATGATATGGGCCTGATTGTCGCGACGCTTCGACAAAGTCTGACGTGTGTGGTTACCTCTTTTGTGATGGTTTTCGGTATCCTGATTATGGTGCTCTCCATCTGTGTGATCATGACGCTGATTGCCCTTTTTACGCTTCCAGCGGGAATGATTTACTAGAAAAAGAGGGCCGGATTTTCAGGGAAGATAAGGTCTTGGCATATCAATATTGCGGATTCAGGGAAAAGGTCATTCCGTCTTCTCCAAGGATGATATCCCCATCGTAAATATCATCCACGCCTGCAAGAAAACTGTTTTTCGCGACAAAATTCGTCAGGGGAGGGACAATATGCACAAATATCAACTTCCGGACTCCTGCCTTTTTGGCGACTTCGGCTGCTTGCACTGGGGTCATGTGATAGTCCTGGATGTCGTGAAGTTGAGCGGCCAGGCGGGGTTGTTTGGTTTCGGCTGCTACGCGGGACATGGTTTCGACCAATTTGACATCCAGCGCATCACAGATGAACAGGTCCGCTGCTTTGGCGTGATTGGCCAGTGTTTCCGTTTTTTTTGTATCGCCTGTGATCACTACTACTTTTCCCTTATATTCGAAACGGTAACCTACCGCTGGTTCCGCTGGATGGTGGTCTACCAGAAAAACAGATACTATCAGTCCATTATGATTATAAAAAGGGACGTCTATTTTCGGATCAGGGATAGAGAGGGTGTTCGCCACAATACCCGCAGCAGGCGACGGCATGATCTCTTCACCATGATGAGCGACTCGATAGCTTGAATCCAGGCTATAAGCGATATTGTAGCCGTTTACGACCTGCTTCACGCCTTCCGGACCGAAAACCATCAACTTTTGCCGCGTTCTTCCCTGAGCCCAGGACATGAATGCCAATTCCCCAAGGTCGGAAATATGGTCTGAGTGAAAATGAGTAAGAAAAACCGCCGTTATGCTCCCCAAAGGTAATCCCTGTAAACCCATGTTTCTAACGACACCAGGGCCGACATCTACCAGAATGAACTCTTTTCCGGCTATTACGGCGATGCTCGTTGCGGAAATCCTCTTTTCATTTGGCAGCGGTCCACCAGTACCCACCAGTATCACATGAAGTCTGCCATCCTTGAAACTGGTTATCTGTTCTTGTTGTTGCTCCATCCGTTTTTTGATAATGGATTCTGTCATATTATTACATGAGGTTAGGTGGAAGCAAAAGACCAAAACCAATAGGACAAATATTTGTTTTTTCATAAAAATCCCTTTCTTATTATACTTTCCGGATAGGATCTCTGGTGAATTTGACCATGGCCGACAGGTTAAGATTGATTCAGAAGGTACATGAGAGTGGGTATGCGGGGAAGATCCTGAACATGACTACGTCTCACCATGAGACATAAATCCGTCATCGAGGCATCTTATACCCATCCTATGAAAAAGCGGGTTTTGCAATAATCCTGATTATTCCATATTAGAATGTTTTGATCTGGTCGAAAATCGCTTTTCAATATATCCATTATATCCATTCATTGATTCACCATGGTAAGCACCTGTTTCAAGGCGGAGTCAATGCTAAACCTTCCCAAATTCAGTACAAGATGGTACAGTGATGCGTCGTTGTAATCTTTTTTTCCGAGTTTTCCATAAAGGTTTTCACGCCTTTTGTCTTCATTCATCACCACCCTTGTCGCCTTTTTTTCAGACACTTTGCCCATTTCCATAACGTATTTTACCCTATTTTTAAAGTCATTAATGAGAAGTATGTGGAAAGTATCCGGATGATCTTTTAAGATATACTGGCTTCCTCTCCCCATTATAATGGCGTTACCCTCATCCGCGATCTGTGCGATGATCAAAATAAGATAATCTATGTATATTTCTTCATCGATATAACCCCTTTCACTGGACAATATACTGTCCACCTTTGATTTTGATACCAGTGTCGAGATGAATTTTGATAACTTCGAGCCACCTTGTGATTCAACCAGCTTGACGAAGTTCGGCGAGACATTTGCCTGCTTTGAGATCATCTGGACGATAGCCTTATCGACAAAAGTATATCCGAGTTTTTTGGCGAGCTTTTTCCCGAGGTCTTCAGCCCCACTTCCGAATTGTCTCGATATCGTTATTACCGCCATTAAATCCTCCTTTATTATTAGAACACGCTTCCTGAATCATTGAATAGACCGTATCAGTTCATGAGGGATCGGGAATTATCAGAACTGGAAAGGCGGATTTTTCGGCCAAAGTCCCCGCCGTACTTCCAATAAACCTTTCTTTCCAGCTGCTTTTTCCTGAAGTGGGTACTATGATCATCGTTGCGCGGCACTCCTCCGTTGCCTTTTCCGCCTCATTAACCGCATCCCCAATATATACATGTGGTTTTGCATTGACCCCCGCGTCCACCAGGGAATCGCAGATATCATCCAGTTTTTTCCTGGTCTCCTTCCGTAACATTTGCAGCTCGGTTACCGTCGACCCCTTCAGATCTTTCTCATCATTGACATGGATAACATTCAGCTCCTCTACTATTTTATTTAGTCCCTTCAGATAGGCAACGGCCCTCTCCCCTGCTGGCGACCAATCCATTACCAGCAGAGGCCTTGAAAACGGACTCTCGGGGACTTCACCTTTTTGAGAAGGGTTCCTATAAACCAGTAAAGGCTTTTGGGTCCTGCGGACTATTTCCGTGATATCCGAGCCTGCATAGATCTGCTCGATTTTTCCTTTCCTCGGAGGGCCTATCACGATCAAATCAGCGGCTTCCTTTTCGCATGAGGACACGACATGTTGGACGAAACCTCCCACAACGATATAGCCTCCGACCTCCATCCCCTGTTCAAAAAGATTTTCAGCCCAGTCGATGAAGCGGATGTTGGCCTTTTCTTTCAGCCGTAGTTCTTCCATCTTTCCATACCCTTTACCCCTGCGCATGGCGACCTTGTCTCTTTCTATGACATATAAAAAAACCACGTGTTCAAGGGCGGCATTTCTCAGGCCGAGCAAAGATTGGAGGGCATCAAATCTCAATTCATCGAATTTTGTTACAAATAGCAGTTTCTTGATTTCCATGACAATACATCCATATCTGTTTGAGTAAGAATAAAAATCAAAAGACTGTTCAATCTCTCTCGCTTTATCTGAGGCGAGATTTGACATCGACTGTCCAGTAAATGGGGGGCACTAACCAAGTAAGTCCCTGAGCACTTTACCCAATTCATCGGATTCAACCGGCTTTTCCAGATAGATCTCCGGCTCGGGAACCTCGTTACCGCCGAACTCGACGAGCGCTTTTTGCGAGCGAAGGAATGTTCTCTTCGCAATCCCGGAGAGAATGACAACGGGAATCTTCTGGAAAGACTTATTGGTCTTCAGTTGGCTGTACAGCCTGAGACCACTCTGTTTAGGCATTAAGACATCAAGAAGGACCAGATCCGGAGACTCTTTCTTAATTATCTGAAGGCCCTGTTCACCGTCCTCCGCAATCAGCGCCGTATAGCCGTTCTCTTCAATAATCGTCCTGTTGATCAGTCTGACATCAGGATCATCATCAACAACAAGTACCTTTTTAGGCATATTGAATCCTCCTTGGGTGTATTCAAAATCTTATTGCTCAAAATGGAATCCGGCAAATTCCCGGATTTCATGTTGTTAGTGAGCTGGTCCAGCTTTCTTATAAGGTAACCGAACAGTGAAGGTGGTTCCTCCTCCCAGCCGTGATGCAACATGAATCGTCCCGTTATGCTCTTCAATCAGCTTCCTTGTGACCAGCAATCCAAGGCCCGTTCCCTTATCACCCTTTGTGCTGAAAAACGATGTGAAAAGTTTTGATTTGACTTCGTCCGACATTCCGGATCCATTATCCGTAACTTCAAAGAAAAGATTACTGTCAGGCCCAATGCCGGTTTTTACGATTACCTTATAGTCCTTGTTTGGGTTGTCGTCAAAGATGCAGGCATCGATTGCATTTGAAACCAGGTTCATCAGGCTCCGATGGACGGTACGGACATCCAACATCATTTCTCCGATATTCTGGCCAAAGTCTTTCAGGATCTCTATCTCGTGTTCATTCGCGGTCTCTTTCATGAGATCGCAGACTTCTTCGGCAATTTCATTAGGAAAACAATTTTCGTATTCCGGTTCCCTTTCCTTTGAATAGCTCAAAAGGTCAAGCACAAGATCGGATGTCCGGTTGATGTTCCTTTGTATCATCTGCCAGCCGTCTTTTAGCTTAAGTTTGTCATCTTTGTCAATACCGAGATTGACCAGGTAACTGCCCCCCTTAAAGCCGTACAGGATATTCTTGATCCCATGGGCCATGCCCGCTACGGTCTGTCCTATGGCGGCCAGTCTTTCGGAATGGATCAGCTCACGTTCCAATCGTTTTATCTCACGGAGGTCTTGGAAAAAACCTACACTCCCCACCATCATATTGTCTTCATACAGAACAGTCCCTGAAAATCTAACGGGAATCTTATCACCATCTTTTGATGTAATCAAGGTCTCTTTCCATGGCAGTTGCTCCATCGGTTTCTTTTGTGCGGCCTTTTCATTAAAAATTTCAGCAATTTCAGTAGGGCATAGATCTCTGATGTCTGTCTTTCGAATGATCTCATACCGGGAATACCCAAAAATCCTCTCCGCACCAGGGTTGAAAATAATGACCTTCCATTCCTCATCCGTGGCGACGATCCCATCGTTGGAACTTTTTATCAACCTGTCAGTGAACTTGGATTTTCTCCTGACTTCTTCCGTGGCGATCTGGCACATATTCTCCAGGTCGGTCGTGTATTCCTTGAGCTGTCTCCGAATATCGAGCTTCTTCCTGGCCCTTTCCAGGGCAATGGCAAGCGCTTTATCCCTAACTGGCTTGTTAACAAAATCAGATGCACCGTACTGAAGGGATTCGATTGCGGAATCAATGTCACCGTGTCCGGTTATGATGATGACCTCGGCCTCTGATTGGATATCCTTGATCCGCTTCAAGACCTCTAATCCATCCATACCGGGCATCTTGATATCCGTAAGAACAATCTGGGGTGATTCCCTTATAAATGTCTGTATCCCTTCATCACCGCTTTTTGCGGTAATCACTTCGTAGCCGTCGCTCCTGAGGGATCTCGCCAGCACCCTTAAAATAGCCTCTTCATCGTCGATAAGTAATATCTTTTCCATAAAACTGATTATGCCTTATGCAATGGCGGGGAAACTTAATGTAAACGTGGTTCCCTCTCCGATCTTGCTTTCCACCTGAATATCTCCTTTATAATCCTTGACTATGCCGTGGCTGATACTCACACCAAGGCCGGTTCCCTTGCCGATCTCTTTTGAGGTAAAAAAAGGTTCAAATATCTTATCCATTACCTCCTTTGTCATCCCTATACCGTTATCGGATACGGTAACGACCACCTTGCCCTCTTTGAAAAACGACTTTATCTTTAACTGCTTTTTCCAGTCATTTTCTGCTGTATTGCCTTCTTTTTCGTCCAGGGCATCAATCGCATTCGTCACGAGGTTGATAAATACCTGCTCAAGGCGGTTGTGTTCAGCCATAATAAAAGGGATCTCCGGATCGAGGTCAAGTATCAATTCCACTCGATGGGCCTTTACCTGGTGCCCAAGCACTTTAAAAACATCCCTGATCGGTTTATTGATATTCACCCTGTTCACAACAACGGGGGATTGTCGTGCGAAATCCCTCACATGTTTGATAATTCCCGTTGCCCGGGCGACATTCTCACTCATATCCTTTGAGAGGGACTCCAGATCTTCATGGGAGATTTGCTCTTTCCGTTTTACCATTTTTTGAAAATAGTCGGCGCAGACCTGAATCACGTTCAGGGGTTGATTGATCTCATGGGCCATACCGGATGCCATCAGACCCAGGGTAGTCATTTTACTGGCTTGGACCAGTTGGGTCTCCTTTTCTACGCTTTCAGTAATATCGGTGGTCGCGGCGATAAGCACATCGTAATTTTGATACTCTGCATAGCTGACGTTCACATTGATATAGATCGGTATGCGGCCTTTTTTATAATATCGTTTTTTAGAGAAGAGGATGGATTGCCCTTTTTTCAGGTTTTTTAATCCATCTATCAGTTCTTCATCATTGGGATCACCCAGGCCCGGAAAATGCGTCCCGATCAATTCATCACGTGAATATCCATATGAGATTTCGGCCCTTCTGTTCGTGTCAAAAATATTCAATGTTTTGCGGTTGAGGATAAAGATCGGATTGGGGTCATTATTAAAGAGAGACCTGTACTTTTCTTCGGACCTGATGTACTGCTCTTGAAGCATCGAATTCCTGATGGTGATTCCGATCCGGTTGATGATCAGCTCCACGATGATCTTTGCCTCCGGGCTGATACGGGATGTTCTTTTAATCCCGATCCGGATAATGCCGAATGCCTCTTTCTTGTCGCTGATCATGGGTATATAGAGCAGAGACTTGAGCCCCTCCGTATCCAAAAGGCCTATTTCCTCATTAATGCCCTCCCGCAGGTCCTCGAAGATCATGGTTCTTTCATTCCGTATCACCCTGTCCGCGATATCTTTCTGACCCAATTCTCCGTATTGGGAATAACAATCCTCTCTGACGCCGATGCAGTATTTCAGGTGAAACAAGTTATCCTCATCGAGCAGGAAGAGGCAGATGCTCTCAGCGGATAAAAATTTTTTCAATTCCTCCAGAGCGGCTTTTATCCGGTCTTCAAACTTAAAGGAACTGCTTAGGGCGGAATAGATGGATTCGAGAGCTCTAAACTCCCTGTTATAGCGTTCGAGCTCCTGCTCTGCTTTCTTTTGTATGGTGGTGTCCCAAAGTGTCTCTATGGCTCCTATAATCTCACCATCGGCTCTTCTTATGGGTGCCGCGGTAAAGTAGGTCCATATACCGCTTTCCCCAAGGTTTGGAAAAAATTCTTCAGCCTCATAGGCTCCTTCAATCAGCTTTGACTTGCTCCACTTTTCACCATAATATCTGCTGATCTCTCCTTCTTCGAATTGCGAAAGTATTGCATCAGCCATGGTCGGTCGTTCCTTTTCCCTGAAAGGAATCCACTGTTTGTTGGTCCCAACGATCTCGGCCGCAGGATAGCCACTTAATTTTTCTAATGCCCTGTTCCAGTAGGTAACGATATGATCACGGTTTATGACGAAAGTTGGGATCGTAGATCCTTGAATGATTTGATACATGGTGCTTTCATGTTCGAATAGATCCCTTTCTATTTCAAGCGAGTAATCTGTTCTCTTTTGGATCATCTCGTTAATTCGTTTGCTGAACAGGTCAAAAAGCTCCCTGATCTTTTCTATGTCGTTGACCGCCGCCTCCAGATCCTTGGATATTTTTACCCTTTCTTCTTCGATGAGAAAGGAATTCCACAGGAAAACCGCCTCAAAGTGGTCTATCAACCGTATTCCGGAAGGGATCTCATTCCTTAATCTCATTGCTAAAAGGTTGTCTCTGGTCAATTCCAAGATAATATCGAGGCCTTTCAGACGAAAAAGCTCCTTGTAGTCATCTGTCGTAAATATCTTCTTCTGACGGGCGTATTCAATACCCTCTGCATGGATATTTTTATCGGCCACACCAAGGATTACGGGCGTCTGGTCCATAAAAAGCTCGCTATGGATCGTCTGGAGGAATCCCTTACAGAAACTCCCTCCCCCCAGAACAGCGATTTTCAAGCCTTTAAGAGATGTCACCTATTGCCTCTTTCATTTAGATCCATGGCCTAGAAAAAAACGATTCAGGGAATCAATACAAACGAAAATATGAAATGCTTCCATACTCTCATTTCTTAAACAAAGAAAATGAATGTGACGATCAGAAAAGCAGGAATTAGAATTACCAAAGAATATTTCAGTATATAGCCGAAAAAGCTGGGCATGGGTGTCCCGGCTTCTTCGGATATGGACCGGACCATAAAATTTGGAGCGTTTCCTATGTAGCTGCATGAGCCAAAGAAGACTGCTCCCGCGGAAATGGCTTTCAGATAGATTGCCTTGTCGGCCATAAGGAGTGGAACAGCCTGGGATTCAGCCATTCCAGCGTAAAAGCTTCCGAGGGCGGTGTTAAAAAATGTGAGGTAGGTCGGCGCGTTGTCCAGAAAGGACGAAAGGGCGCCCGTGATCCAGAAATAGTGATAGGGGTTCTTTACCGAATTGATCAAAAACGCCAATTCACCCCTTGATCCAGCTTTCAGTATGAGCAGGCATGGGACCATGGTGATGAATATCCCTATGAAGAGATAGGCTACCTCTATTATCGGGAACCACGAAAAACTATTGTCTTCCCGCAGTGTTAAGGGGGTCGCCATTAATGAAAGAATACCCATGATGATCAACAGGCCGTCACGCACCCAATCCTGCACGGCCCGGTGTACCCCTAAGGTATTTACCTCACCCCAGTCCACGATTCCACTCATGAGGACTGATCCGACTATACCTGCCAGGAAGATAAAGTTGTATGTTCCTTCAAGCTTCAGAGGCACTTTGACATCTTCTTCTTCCGAGGCGGTTACGCCTTCCTTGCGGTAATAATAGGAATCGAGTATGAAATAGATCACAAGCAGGAGTATAGCTACGGTCAGCATCTGGGGAATGAGCCTGAAAGTCCAGAAGAAGGATACCCCATGGAGGAAGCCTAGAAAAAGGGGTGGATCACCAAGGGGGGTCAGAGAACCCCCGATATTAGCCACCAGGAAGATAAAAAATACGACCATGAATGTCCTGTTTTTACGATAGTTGTTTGCACGCAGGAATGGCCGTATCAGCAGCATGGCTGCCCCTGTAGTGCCCATCCATGAGGCCAGCAGGGTCCCGATGATAAGCATTACCACGTTCACTGCGGGAGTTCCCCGAAGCGAGCCCCGGAGCAGAATGCCCCCTGATACGGTATAAAGAGACCATAAAAGGATAATAAAAGGAACATAATCAGCCAGGATGATATGAAGAATATCATAGAGCGCAGGTCCCTTATAGACTATCAGGAAAGGCAGGCCGAGGCATGTTGCCCAGAATGCTGAGACTTTTCCAAAATGGTGGTGCCAGAATTCTGGAGCAAGAAGGGGAAAAAGGGCAATAGAGAGCAGCATGCAGGCAAAGGGGATACAGCTCCAGAGTGGAAGCACTTCCCCAAGATCTGCATCCCCATGTCCCTGGTCTGGGTGTACACTGTTATGAGACAAATCCTCGGAAGGCATCCTTTCGTGATTCGACCCTTCGCTTAAGGATCCAACAGCGTGTCCAGTGCCATTTTTGTCCTGTACCGATGATTTTTCCTGATTAGAAGCAAAAGCAGAATTCGAAAAGATACAGATAACAAAAAGACCTATGAATAGGGCACTCGTCTTGGATAGCATATAATCCTCCCTAATACTGCAACGTGCTTGATGAAAAGAACGATCCGGTCGAGTTAGAGGGGTAGTATAGAAAAAAATATCTTTCACGTCAACAATGATCATTGTCAACGGTGAAAGCGATGATTTTCAAGAATGTTCCTTGCACGGAATGTCCCTCATCAAGGCCACGTTTCTATCATTCCAGTCGTTTTTATGATTCAACATTAATCATCAGCACCATGTTCGCTCTATTTGATTCTTGACACATATGTGGTTTCTCCTTATGATTGTGGTACTTATAAAAAGTCACATGCTGAAATTTTGAGAAGGAGATACAAATGTACCGATATAAACGTATTTTGGTGTGTGTTTCGCTCAACAAACAGGATGGGACCTCTATCCGCTATGCCTCCATGCTAAGTCGCCTGGCCAAATCCGAAAGAATCACGTTTCTTCATGTTGCCGGTAATCTGGAAATTGATGAAGAGCTATGTAAGATCTATCCCGAGTTAGAGGCGTCCTGTGACAGCTCCACAGCGCAGGAGATAGAGAAACTTGTCAAGAACTATTATGACGGTTATCCCGGCACCAGGCTTGATTGTATAACCGCTAAAGGCTCCCCATTGGTTGAAATATTGCGTCGGGTCAAAGATGATGATATAGACCTTGTCGTCATGCGCAAAAAGAAGGGAGATAAGACCAGCGGAAACCTTTCTACAAAACTTGCACGGAAGTCTCCATGCTCCGTTCTTTTTGTTCCAGAAGGAGCTGGTTCGTGGTATACAAATATCCTTGTCCCTGTGGATTTTTCAGAGAATTCAAGGGATGCGATGGAAGTCGCCGTGGCCTTTGCGTGGGCCGGTAATATCAAGGAGATCCATTGCCTCAATATCTTTCAGGTGCCAATCGGATACTATAAGACAGGGAAGAGCTACGAACAGTTTGCCGAAATCATGAAAGGGCATGCTGAAAAGAAATTTCAGGAGTTTATCAAAGACATCGACCTGAAAGACATCAGAGCGGTTCCAAAATTCAGGCTGGCTGGAAAAGGTTACAGGGGAATCTGGGAAGTCATTCTCGAAGAGGAGGAGGTGCAACTCCTGATCATGGGGGCCAGAGGCAGAAAGCATGGGGCTGGTGTGCTCCTGGGAAGCGTCACTGAACATCTGATAACGACCACGGCCGTCCCTCTTATCGCGGTGAAGAAGAAAGGCACCGGCATGGGCCTGCTTGATGCATTGCTGGAAATGTAAACGTCGAATATGCCAAAGCCAATGGCTCTCTTATCTCTCGCGGTCCCATCAGGAATCCTAACAAGAAGGGAAGGGCGGAATCATTCATTGCATATCACAAAGGATTTTTCCCCCCTGTAATGTGGAACATAATCAACATTTACATTTTTTAAAAGTTTGTAATAATTTAAATTTTTTCAAAACCGAAACATTGGATTCCGCGGTCAAGCCGCGGAATGACAGGCAGAAAACAATAATGACAAGTTATTGTTCCGTAGTCGAGAACTATATTAGTCATTCCGCGGCTTGACCGCGGAATCCATGAATTTGACCAAGGTTTTTCAAAAATCTAAAATCATATAAAAATTTTTATTTGTCGTCCCTGCCGTAGTCCCAGCTGGTCTCGACGTTCTTTGAGAACCCCCGTGCAAAAGCTTTTAAGCTATGCCTTCTCAGGGGGCAATGTAGACCCTTACCTGAAAATTCTCGTCCAGGATGTCATTGATTAAGCAGGAGGTGCTATTATGCTCCGAGATTGTTTCGAAACCTATACCTTTTCACACTTCCCGCGGGGATATGTCTTGGACAGAGAGAACTGTCAAATTTAGATTCAAACGTCCGGGTTTTATAAAAAGAAATCCTTAAATATCCTAGACAACGAGAAAATTAGAGGCTATAGATCCTTCAGGTCTTGCTAAAACGTTGATGGCAGTTTCAATAAAACGGAGAGATGGATATGATCAATGACAAAAAAGAAACACGAGCTGGATACCCTGAAAACTGGGCACAAAAAACCTCTGAGCAGAAGCGGCAATATCGATTGGAAAAGTATATGGATACAGACGGCATTCAATTCATCGGCCCGGACGCGGAAAATGCTTACAAGACCAGGGCTCGAAGAATGGTGGATGCATTAAATGTCCAGGAACCCGACCGGGTTCCAGTCAACCTACCGGTGGATGATCTTCCTCTTAGATTACAAGGTCTTAATTTCCATACGGCCATGTATGATCCAGAAAAAGCTTATCAGGCCGTTATGAAGTTTAATGAACAGTATTCCGATGAATTGGATTATTTTGCTGGTCTCAGAACGGCATCGGGCAGGGCGCTCGAATTTTTGGATTACAAGATTTACGCGTGGCCTGGACATGGTATTTCTGAGAATGCTTCCGGATGGCAATATATAGAAGGGGAATACATGACAGCGGAGGAATATGATGACCTGATCCGCGATCCTTCGGATTTCTGGTTGCGGACCTACCTCCCTCGTGTTTTTGGTGCCTTTGAGGGTTTCAGGATGTTCCAACCATTCACCAATATTTCGGAGAATGTACACATCCCGCAATTGATGCCATTGGCTACGCCTCAGGTGCAAGATATGTTACAACGATTGATGGATGCCGGAAAGGCATTCCAGGAGACCGGGCGAATCATGAAAAAATATGCTGGGATGAGCGCTGCTCATGGTTTCCCGGTTATGGGCATGGTTTTTTGTAAAGCCCCATTCGATATATTGGGCGACACGCTCAGGGGGACCCGCAATATCATGATGGACATTTTTCGCCGACCAGAAAAACTTTTGGAAGCAATGGATGTAATCGCTGATAATATGATTCGCACCATTTTGACATCCCCCAATATCGGCAAGATATGTGCGGTCAGTTACCCTCTTCATAAAGGCGCAGATGGTTGGATGTCGCAAGAACAGTTTGAGACATTCTACTGGCCTCCTTTGAAAAAGATGATGGATGCTTTCATTCATGAAGGTCTGATTCAAAGGTTGTTCGCGGAGGGCGGTTATAATACCCGCCTTGAATATGTGAATGAATTCCCCAAAGGAACGGTCACCTGGCATTTTGATCAAACGGATATGGCAAAGGCAAAAGAGATTCTCGGCGGTCAATGCTGCATCCAGGGCAACGTACCGACATCCATCTTACTGACTGGAAGCGCCAAGGAGGTGAAAGAATGTTGCCGGAAACTAATCGAGGCCTGCGGCAAAGGGGGCGGATATATTCTTGCGCCCGGCGCCTCGGCCAGTGGGGTGCCATTGGAAAACATACGAGCCATGTCCGATGCCGTGAAGGAGTATGGCGTTTACAGGACATAATATGACATTCATTTTTGGCCCTTTGCACAAGTACCTATCCGGCCCACATTAAAGATCAAGGTATCAAAACCAAACCTGTTAAAAATTTCAGTATCCGGTCGGCCAGTTGGCCAATAGGTGTTGCCCTATAGAACCTTTTTTCGCACATGCATAATCCAATGCACGGCATAGGAATTTACGCGTATCTCGTGGATCGATCACATCATCGATAAGATTTTTCGCCGCAGCCTTGTATGGGGCGCTCTCATAAGACCATAACTTGAGCAATTTTTTTCGTTCCTCTTCCTTGTTTTTTGCCTCAGCCAATTGGCGGCCGTATACCACATTCACACCCACCTCATCTCCGGTGAAATTTATTTGGGCAATAGGCCAGGCTGCGATCGCATCCGCGCCCATGTGGGGACCACACATGTTAAAATAAGATGCCCCGATGCTTTTCCGAATGATAACAGCGATCTTAGGTACCGTGGACCATGCCAGGCTTTGAAGCCAGACCATGATCTTGGTGGGCATTTTATGTTGTTCCGCAAAACTGCCAATAAGGAATCCGGGCGTGTCGTGAAGAAAGATCAGAGGGATGTTATAGGAATCACAGAGACAGATAAACTCAATGGCCTTGTCGCATTCAAATGGTCCTGACGCCCCCGCATTAAACATGGGCTGATTCGCGATGATACCGACAACCCGTCCATTTAATCGAGCCAAACTGGTCAAAAGGGCGCGTCCGTAAAAAGACTTTAATTCAAAATATATGCCGTCATCTACAACGGTCTTAATCAATCGTCGCATGTCATAGGCCCGATTGAAGTTTTCCGGAACGATCTTCATGACATCTTCCAGTTGTCGATCAGGATCATCATGGGTCGATTTAAACGGAGGCTCATCAATTGCATTGGAAGGCATATATTCCAAGAATTGTTTCATTATATCCATGCAATCATCATCATTTTCCGCAAAGCAATCCGCCTGCCCGGTCATCTCTGCATGGATCTTCCAACCCCCCAAATCTTCTTCCGAGATTATTTCGAATGTGGCGATTTCTAGCATTCGAGGTCCCGATACAGCCATGCACGTCCCTTTGATTTGAACGGTGAAGTCCGCCGATACGGCATTCCACGTGGGGCCGCCAAAGCTATCGCCCATAATAGCGACCAAAAGAGGGACCTGCCGTCCGTGTTTAAGTAGGCTCATGGGAAACGGGCTCTCGCTAATGCCGATGGAACCCATGCCAAAAGGGATCCTGAGACCGCCACCCTCTGCGAAGGAAATGATCGGCAACCCTTTTTTCAATGCATAGCGATGTAACATATCTCCTTTTCTTAAATGAGCGGCCCCCTCGGTGGCCGCCAAGACAGTTTTATCGGCGGCTAAAATAACGACAGGACGGCCGGAAACTTTACCCATGCCACCGATAAGACCGTCACCATAGGTCTCGTCCTCAATACCTTCCATCATGGCATGATTGAGCATGCCCATTTCCATAAACGTGTCTGGATCCAGAAAACGCTCAACACGTTCACGCGCGGTAAATCGCCCCAGGGAATGTTGTCTTTCAATGCGTTTAGCACCGCCCATCTCGCGGGCTTTGGCCTTTTTTTGCTTAAGTTTTTGCAGGTCTTCTTTATAGGGCATGGGATGGTTCTCCTTTTATCCCTTTTCATCCCACGGAATTCGCTTCCCATCCGGAGTATATCGATAAAATCCTTTCCCAACTTTACGTCCCAATCGGCCTTCCTGAATCATACTCTCGACTAGATCGGATTTTGAAACCAGCATTTCCTCGCCCAGGGCCTTCATCGATCGGGAGACCAGAGCAAAGGTGTCCAACCCCGCATTATCGGCGATTTCAAAGGGGCCGATATGCCAGTTATAGCCGAGACGCATTCCAATATCCACATCCTCTGCGCTGACAATGCCATCGGCCACCAAATCAAGCGCTTCTCGAAAAGCGGCCGAAAATATCCGATTCATTACAAAACCGGGGATATCCCTATGTACGCGAACGGGCGTTTTTCCCAATGTTCGAATGAATGCCACGCTTTTTTCAAAGATATTAACAGATGTTTTTTCGCCCTTCACCACTTCCACCAGGTTCATGAACGGGACAGGCCCAAAAAAATGGAGCCCCAATACTCTTTCGGGATTTTTGGTCACGGTTGCAATCCGGGTAATGGGGATGGATGATGTATTGGTGGCAATGGGTGTTTTTTTGGGGGCGATTTGTTCCAATTCTCTAAATAAATTCCTTTTCAGATCTTCTTTCTCCAATACCGCCTCAATAATCCAATCGGCACTTTCAGCACTTTTTAGGTCTGCCTCACACGAAAGACGTTTTAGGATATCGGCAGGCGGATCTTTGAGTGAACCTTTTTGAAATAGTTTTTTGACCGACCACTCAATAGCTTTTTGAGCATTTTCAATCGCCTCTTTACTCACGTCCGATAGATGGACTTGATAACCGCTTTGCGCGCAAACTTGGGCAATTCCGGCCCCCATAAATCCAGCACCCACTACAAGAACCTGTTCCATAAATATCTCCTTCATGAAAGATTGATGGTCTCGTTAAAATTCGGGAAATGCTTTTTTTCGTCATTCCGACGAAGGCAGGAATCCAGTAATTTCAAATACTTACATGGATGATGGACTCCGGCCGCAGTTTATCCCATACTTGATACGGGATCGGGGTGACGCCTTTTTATGAGATTTTCAAAGTTAATACCTGAAAATTTATGGTTTTTTAGGTTCCGTGTCAATATTAAATAAAATTTTATAATATTTCTTTTCTATTGACATATTTTTTTTACGTATTATAAGTTTATTTTGTAAATCATATAGTTTGACCCTGATTTTCATCCTTATTCCCGAACTTTTATAAAATAGGCCTCTGAAACTTCGAAATTCACATGGACATTATTCTTATTTTTGATGATCTCGTACAAAGTCGAAAAATACTTATTTTTGTTATTCTGGTGAAGGCCGGAATCCAGACTTTTCAAATAGTAACAGGGACTCTGGACCCCGGCTTTCGCCGAGGTGACGACTTTCTGCGAGATCGTCAGTCTTGCCTTTAAATAAATTTTTTTAATACAGCTAAAATCATGAAAAGGAGAAGATGATGGAAAAAAAGCCCAAGAGCACATTGAGGACCAAAGATCAGTTCATCGAGGCCCTCAGTACGATGAAAAGAAACATCTATTATGATGGAGAAAAGATTGACAGGACCGATGAATTGCAGATGCACTGTATCAACACCATCGGCCTGACCTATGATGAGGCGGCAAAACCGGAAAATGCGGATTTTATGCTTGCGAGATCCCATTTGACAGGTAATACCATTAATCGTTTTACCCATATCCACCAAAATACGGAAGATCTTCATAAAAAACAGGATATGACCCGCTTCCTTTGTTGTAAGGTAGGCGGGTGCATCCAGCGATGCATGGGGATCGATGCGGTCAATGGGATTTATAATGTGTCCTACGAAGCGGATAAGGCCAATAACGGTGAGACGGCATATCATGAGAATTTCAAGAAATGGTTGACGCGATTCCAAAATGAAGACCTAATAGGATGTTGCGCCCAAACAGACGTAAAGGGTGATCGTATGTTGAGGCCGGCTGATCAGCCTGATCCGGATGTTTATGTTCGTATTAAAGAGAAAAGAAGCGACGGAATTATTGTTAGTGGATGCAAGTTGCATATCTCGGAAGCTTCTGTGGCCGATGAGATACTGGTCGTTCCCACCCGCGCCCTAAGAAAGTCGGATAAGGACTACGCAGCTGCCTTTGCCGTCCCTGCGGACCATGATGGGGTTAAACAAGTGGTGACCATCCACAACTTCAGACCTCGCAAACATTTTCCACGGGGATTCATGCCCGGCTTAACAGACTCATATGTTATTTTTGAGGACTGTTTTGTACCTTGGGATCGAGTGTTTCTATGTGGAGAGTATCAACATGGAGGTATATTGGCTTTGCTGTTTGCACTGTTCCATCGACACAGTTATTCGGGATGCAAACCAGCTATCGGCGACGTATTATTAGGGACGGCTGCGTTGGCTGCTGAAGTCAATAATATCCAGAAGGCCGAGCATGTTCGGGAGAAATTCGCGGAGATTATCCTTACCACTGAACTGGGATATGCGGCCGGGTATACGGCTTCGGACCTGGGTAAACCCGAGGTCTATATCCCGGGAGTGGGCTTTGTGCCCTATGGCCCTGGGAGTTATATACCCAATTCCATTTACTGCAATGTGGGGCGATGTTTGACCGGTGAGGCGGTATATCGTGAACAAGAGATTCTATGTGATATTTCAGGCGGTATTTCCGCAACATTCCCACATGAAAAAGATTTCGTCAACCCGGAGACCAAGGACCTACTCCTTAAATATACCAAGCGAAACCCGAATATGCCCGTTGAAGACCAGGCACAGTTTTGGCGTTATCTAGGTGATTTGCTGTGCTCAGCCACGGGCGGTATCTTAAATGTCGGTGGCTATCATGGTGGCGGATCGCCTGTTATGGAACAGATTGCCATCACAACCCAATACGATATTGAGAGTAGAAAAGATATCGTACGACACCTTGCAGGGATGAGTCCAAGGGAAAAGAAAAAATAATTAGGGTCCATCCAGAAATAAGCAATTTCTGGGTGGAGCACTCAGCGGTCAGCAATCAGCAATCAGCTAACTGCTTGTTTTTAAATGCCTTGGTCCTGCAAGGGGGGCTAATTGCTGATGATTTGTCCTGCCTCGGTCATGCTGGAGCGTGACTGCGGAGGATCGGCACCCGTGAATGTTAGTTCATGTGCACCATTACATTGAATGGTATCGACATCGATATCCTCCAAATAGCCGTTAGCAAAGTATCTTGGAAATTGGATCAATGCAGTGAAGGTGCCTTTATTTATCAGATTCATAATGCCCGGATACCGTTGATACGGTCCGGCAAAGGTTGGCCCTGTGCAATAATGCCGAAACTGGGAGAACCGGATGCCGTAATAGTCGAAGTAGCGGTTCCATCGGGTGCGATATCCTCGATATCCATTATAAAATCCCCATCATCGGCTGTACACATCTTCTATTTCGTCAATGATAGACTTGTAATTCTGCAGAGATTTCTCCATAAAAGTGCCTTGCCCTTGCGATGGTGATTTCGAATGGATTTTAGGATATTTTCGCGTCATTGCCATAGATGTTAAAATTTCTTAAATAACTTTTTCTTGTAGTTCTGTTCTATCATTTGTTTGGCCTACAAAAAATATGCTAAAATTATATGCAGTTAAATCGAATCGTTACGCCATAAATATTAGAAACCCTGAAAAAATATTCCATGAAGTTGCATAAAGACATTCTTTACTGGAATATTTTTTCATTTATTATCCGAATGTCGATCGCATTCATCTCAAGGATCTGGATTTGAAAAAATAAAATATGGATAGAAAACATTGATATGCAATATTGAAATAGATTTTTTTTATAATATTGTAATTATTGTATCATTTTAGATTTTTGAAAAATTTGGCGCGGACCTATGGATTCCGCGATCAAGCCTGCCCCGCACTTGATGAGGGGTCGCG
>JAFGGA010000075.1 GCA_016930835.1 Deltaproteobacteria bacterium | reverse complement strand
GTCGCGGAATGACCAGCCTAGTTTTTGGTTACGCGACTGTAAATGATCACCTTTGACGAACTCGTAAAAAGTCGTCACCCCGGTCCCTAATCTTGCACGGGATAGACTGCAGCCGGGGTCCAGACTCCATGTAACTATCTGAAAAGACTGAATTCCGGCCTTCGACTGTCTGCATGCGGACACGCACAGGCAGGCCGGAATGACAAAAACGCGCATTTTTCGACTTTTTACGAGACCATCAATTTTCAATATTTGCAGATGGTTGCTGGGTGCTACTGGATACTGGTCGCTGGATACTGGATGTAGAAGAAAAATTCTTTTTGACTGATCCAGCATCGAGCATCGCTTTATATGGGAATAAAGCTGTTCATATCTCCACTTAACGATTTGGAAGGAAGCTTCGGGGAAAAATATCTATAACCCCAGGTAGGCCTTTTTGATTTCTTCGTTCTCGAGGAGATTGGCCGCCGTGTCCGCGAGCCTGATGCGCCCATTCTCCATGACATAACCTCGGTGGGCGACTTTCAGGGCCATATTGGCATTCTGCTCGACCAAAAAGATGGGGGTTTGATTCTCTTCATTGATCTGCCGGATGATATGAAAGATCTGCTTCACGAAAAGCGGGGCCAATCCCAGCGACGGCTCATCCATGAGAAGCATTCGCGGTCTGGACATGATGGCCCTGGAGATGGCCAGCATTTGCTGCTCCCCGCCACTCAAGGTCCCCCCGCTTTGATGACGCCGTTCCGCAAGGATCGGAAAAAGGGAATAGATATAATCCATGTCTTTCTTAATCTCTGCCGTATCAGACCTTAAAAACGCGCCCATATCCAGATTTTCAGTCACAGTCAGGAATGGAAAAATCCGCCGTCCCTCCGGCACCTGGCATATACCCAGAGACACGATCTCATGGGGATTCATGTTGCGGATGGACTTTTCCATAAAATAGATTTCCCCTGATTGAGGCGGCACGATCCCGCAAATACACATAAGGGTCGTGGTCTTGCCGGCGCCATTGGCGCCGATCAGGGTGATGATTTCACCATGCTCCACATCCATGCTCACATCATGGAGGGCCTGAATCTTTCCGTAAAATGCGTCGATGTTCCGAAGCCTAAGCATCAATATCCTCTCCGAGGTAGGCCTTGATGACGGCGGGGTCGTTTTGAATCTCCTTCGGGGTTCCCTGGGCGATTTTTTTCCCGTAATCGACTACGAAGATCCGGTCCGAAAGGCTCATGACCAATTTCATATCATGCTCGATCAAGAGGATGGAGATCTTTTCTTCCGAACGGATCTTGAGTATCAGGGCATCGAGGGCCTTGGTCTCCTGCGGGTTCATGCCGGCCGCCGGTTCGTCCAAGAGGAGTAAAAACGGCTCTGTTGATAAGGCCCTCGCGATCTCCAACCGGCGTTGGGCCCCGTAAGGGAGGTTCTTGGCGAATTCATTCACGTAGCGTGTGAGACCGATCTTTTCCAGGATCGTGTAGCTATCCTCCACGATCTTCCTTTCTTCAGCCCGCGTACGCTTGTCCTTGATAACCGCCCCCACGATACCCGATTTGGTTCGACAATGTCGGCCGATCATCACATTTTCCAATACCGTCATATTGGGGAATAACCGGATATTCTGGAAGGTTCGCGCAAGGCCCTTTTCGGTCACCTGATTCGGCTTCAACCCTTTCAGGCTAACCGGATGTCCCTCGTTTGGATACACAAACATCTCCCCTTTGGTTGGAGGATAGATCCCTGTAATACAATTAAAGAATGTGGTCTTACCCGCACCATTGGGGCCGATTAAAGCGACGATCTCTCCCTCTTGGACGATGAGATCCAAACGATCCAAGGCCCGAAGACCCCCGAAATCCATGGTGAGTTTGGTGACTTCCAATACCGGTTTCATGGTTTCAATCGCCCTTGCCTTTAAACTGATAGGTCTGCCGGACCTCGCTCACGACCCCTCCAGGACGGAACACCATCATGATGACCAGGATGGCGCCGAACAGGAGCATCCGGTATTCTGAAAAGGCCCTCAGGTATTCGGGTAAAAGGATGAGCACCAAGGCGCCGATAATCACGCCAATGGCGGATCCCATTCCACCCAAGACCACCACGCACAGGATGATGATGGACTCCCAAATGGTAAAACTGGCGGGGTTGATGAATGTGGTTTTAGCGGCAAAGACCACACCGGCCATACCGGCCCACGTGGCCCCCATGGCAAATGCCGAGAGTTTGGTCTTGGTCTTATCAATCCCCATGGCCTGGCAGGCCGTTTCATCTTCCCGTAGGGCGATCCAAGCCCTCCCGATGCGGGAATTCTGGAGTCGACGGACCACAAAAACCGTAAACAGGGCCAGGGCGATCATGAGGAAATATATGTAGATCGTTGCCTCCCGCAGACTGAAATCGACCCCGAAGAGACCGGGACGCGGGATGTTGGCGATCCCGCTGGGGCCGAATGAAAAGGCATTCCAATTTTCAAGGACCAGGCGAATGATCTCTCCGAAGCCAAGGGTCACAATGGCCAGATAATCCCCCCTCAGGCGCAAAACTGGAAAACCCAATAAAATCCCGAAAAGCATGCCAATCCCGCCGCCGATAGGAAGCGCTATCCAGAATCCCACACCGAAATGATAATTGAGAAGGGCATAGGAATAGGCGCCCACGGCGTAAAAGGCCACATAACCCAGATCCAGAAGCCCGGCCAGGCCCACCACAATGTTCAACCCCAGACCCGTCACCACATAGATCAGGGCCGTGATCATGATATTGGTCTGATAGATTGAAAAGATAAAAGGAAAGGCTATGATAAAAGCCCCGGCCATGATCACAGCCGGCCGGGTAAAACGGGGCTCATGCAATAATTTTTGACTGCGGCTTAGGATGTCCGCTTCACCACGATCCTTTCGCTTGAGCCCGGCCTCTTTCCGCCCCATTAGATAGCGCCATAGGAAGGACAAAACAAACACACTGATGCCCACACCGAACATTCGATGCCAGCGCCACTCCACGGTGTGATAGATGGTATTGACCCTTATGACCATGATGGGAAAGGTCAAGACCATGAACCAGAGGGAGACCAAAAGGGATTTTTTGATTTGCTCGAATGACATAAAACGTATTCTCAATACTTTGGTTCAAGGTTCAGAGTCCAGAGTTCAAAGCTAATATTTAATACCTTAAACCATATACCTTACACCGTACACCATATACCTTACACCGTACACCGTATACCTTATCATCACACCTTCTGCGTGTCCGACCGGCCCAGGATCCCTGAAGGTCTGAAGATTAAAATCAACACGAGAAATATAAAAGCGAACACATCCTCGTAATCGCTTGAAACATAACCCGTAAAAAAGGACTCCGTCCAGCCGAGCACAAGGCTCCCCAGGACCGCCCCGGGCATGCTTCCGATACCACCCAGGACCGCCGCCACAAAGGCCTTGATCCCCGCTATAAAACCCATGTAAAAATTAATCTGGCCGATATGAGACGCGATCAAGACACCGCCCAAGGCCGCGGTGGCGGAACCGATGATAAAGGTGATGGAGATGACCCTGTTCACATCAATGCCCACCAGCATAGCCATCTGCCGATCCTGGGCCGTGGCCCTCATGGCCTTGCCGGTCTTGGTGAATTTGATAAAAAAAGTGAGCAGGACCATTACAATGGCGGTGGAGATAATAATAACAAACTCTGAAGGCCGTGCAATGTGAGAAAAAGAAGTCAGAAATTTGAAATCAGGGATCAGACTGGGGAACAACATGAAGTCCGATGTCTGGGCCAAAAGCACGTAATTTTGAAGGAACAGGGACATGCCGATGGCGCTGATCAACGCTGAAAGCCGAGGGGCATGCCGAAGGGGCTTGTAGGCGATCTTCTCAATGGTATATCCATATCCCATGGAATAGAGCAGGGCCACAATGGATGCAATGAAAATAATGGCCATCTGGTTCCACCCATATATCGTCAGAACACCGGCAACGATAAGGGCGGTGAAGGCGCCGATCATATAGATCTCACCATGGGCGAAATTGATCAGTTGAATGATTCCATAGACCATGGTGTATCCCAGGGCAATGAGCGCATAGATACTGCCCCGGGTTAATCCACTCAGAAAAAGATCTAGGAAATACCCCATATCCGGATCCTTGAATGGCGTGAATACAAAAACAGGGAGCAGGTCGAAATCCCTGTTCCCTGTAAAGAGTCACTCCTCCATGGTTTATTGAAGTTGGATGTATTTTCCGCCTTCTACTTTGTAAACGGAAAAGCCGATCCCGGTGGCATCACCGTTTTTATCAAAGCTGATCTTCCCAACCGGCGTATCCACATATTCAGTATGAAGGGCCTTGGCCAGGGCTTCATAGTCCGTGGAACCGGCCTTTTCAATGGCATTGAGCAGCGCCGCAGCCGCGGAATAGCCCTCGAAAAAGAAGGGGCCAGGATCCGATCCATAGGCTTCCTGATGGGCCTTTTTGGCCTCGATATACATGGGATTGGTGGAGGTATCCTTGGGGCCTGTGGCATAAACGCCCTCGGAGTTTTCGGCGGCCATTTGGATAAAGGTCTCATCCTTGATCCCGTCCGCGCCCATAAATAGGGTGGCCATCCCCTCTTTACGCATCAGGGTCACAATCTTCGAGGCCTCCGGATGATAACCACCCCATATCACCAGATCCACGCCTGCGCGTGCGACCTTTTGAACAATAGCGGAATAATCAACCGCCCCGGGAGTGACACCTTCAAATAAGGCCACATTGACACCGGCCTGTTCAAAATACTTTTTGGCCAATTCGGCCGCGCCTTTACCATAGTCGCCCTTATCATGGAGTACGGCCGCCTTTTTGACTCCCAGCGTCTGGGTGGCATATTTTACCTGCAACTGGGCCTGGGCGTCATCATAGGCAATGGTTCGATAGAAGTTGGGGTATTCTCCGGAAAGGGTCAGATCCGTATTGGTGGCTGACGGTGACATCACAATGATCTTTGAATCCAGATAGATCTTCAGAGCCGCTTTTGTGGCGCCGCTGCAGATATGCCCCAGCACCACGTTGACACCCTCGGACACCAGCTTGGTAGCGGCATTGGTAGCCAATTCCGGTTTACAGGCATCATCTTCTACAAGCAATTCCACCTTTCGGCCGTTGATGCCGCCCTTTTCATTGATCGCCTTTACAACCAACTCCGCGGCATGAACCGTGGGGATGCCGTAGGACGCCAAATCTCCACTATGGGCGCCGGCTACACCGAGCTTGATGGTTTCTTCTTTTTTACTGCATCCCATCATTCCCCAAAAAACAAACAATACTACTGTTACGACAAGCACAATCTGTCTCCATCGACGATCCATCATGGTCCAACCCTCCTTTTGTAAAATGGGTATTTAGTGTTCATCCACAAACGAATGTTCATGGATCCATGCTATCAACCATCAGCGTTCAGCAGCCAGCGGTCAGCCAAAACCTTTAAAAACAATCAGTTAGCTGAAAGCTGGTTGCCGACCGCTTTTCGGCCCAGAGCTCAAGGCCGATGGGTTGAATACTTTATCCAGAAATGACCTGCTTATGGATGAGTACTCGTTAAAAAATCAAAAGATTCCCGTTTTATTAATGCATTGTCACACGGGAGTCAAGCCAAATGTTTTAATTATGGCAATATGTTAGGATGAAATCGAGGCCCAAGGCGCAATTCAAATCAAGACATCCACACTTCGGGTTGCGATAATATTTGTGGGCACCCCTGCCGGATTCCGGATAAGGACTTGATTCATGACGATGGGCGCTTGAACACGCTTTTTCTTGATGGCCTCCATGACCTCATGGATGGCCGGTAATGGAATGGGTTGATCGGTGCGCACGCTGACCAGTTTAAACGATCCCCTTTCCACGAGGATACTGCTGGCGATATGGCGCATGGGACTTTCAAGCTCACTGGCGGCCCATGCTTCTCCTTTATCGCAGAGGTTATTGGAAACACTGATGACCTTGATCCCGGGCTCTTCTTGATAGATCACTTCGAGTTGGCAACCGTTGGGACAAACAATACAGATGAGTTCTTTTGTTTTCATTCAACATAAACCTTCAGCGAACGGACGTCTTTTAAGATATCTTTTTTCAAAGGGATCTGGACCATTTCAGCCGGATGCAACCGGATGACCTTTTTTCGCTTCACCACACGATCCCCGTCACAAACCATCACCCGCCTATTTCTAGCCGGTTCCTCGACCCGGAAAGAAAGGGTAACATCTCTTTTCCCGCTGATTGTTTGGGGAAGCGTATACCGGATACCCTCTCCGGGAGTGACGGGAATCCGAATTTTTGGGTCGTTTTTGCCCTTTTGGACATAATCAGCGGCGTTTTTTCCCGCTGAATCCGCCTCGGCCGAGACGTGGTCCACCAGATCATGGACATGCAGGACATTCCCGCAAGCAAAAACCCCGGGGACGGAGGTCATCAAGGTATCATCTACAAAGGCTCCATTTGTAAGGGGATTCAACCTTACACCGGCTTCCTGGGAAAGTTCATTCTCGGGGATCAACCCAACGGACAGGAGCAGTGTATCGCAATCAAGATATCGCTCCGTCCCTTGAATGGGCTGCATCCGGTCGTCCACCTGAGCCACGGTGACACCGTCAATCCTGTGTTCACCATGAATCTTGATCACCGTGGTGCTCAAAAAAAGAGGAATATCATAATCATTCAGGCACTGCTGGATATTCCGGGGCAGGCCGCTTGAATAGGGCAGTATCTCAAAGACCGCCAGGACCTTGGCCCCTTCCAGGGTCAACCGCCTGGCCATGATCAGGCCAATATCCCCGGATCCCAGAACGACCGCCCTTTTCCCCACCATCATATTTTCCAGATTCATGACGTTCTGGGCGAATCCGGCAGTATACACGCCGGCGGGTCGGGTCCCCGGGAGCGAAATGGCGCCGGCTGTGCGCTCCCTGCAGCCCATGGCCAGGACCACCGCTCCGGCTTGAATCTCCAACAAACCTGCCTTGGAACTTACCTGAAGAACCCGTCGCCGATCCATGGTAAGGACAATGGTCTCGGTCATCACGTCAATATCAAGGGATCGAAATTCATCAATGAATCGCTGTGCGTACTCCGGGCCGGAGAGGGCCTCCTTAAATCGGTGAAGCCCGAAGCCGTCATGGATGCATTGATTCAGGATGCCGCCCAATATCCGGGCCCGCTCGATAAGGAGAACATCATCACAGCCGGCCTTTTTCGCGGAAATGGCCGCGGCCAATCCTGCCGGGCCGCCCCCGATAACAACCACCTTTCTTTTGATCCGTTTCATCATGCAATCAGCCCCTCATCCAGCCTGAAAACAGAGGAGATTCAGCGCTCTTCAAAAGATAATCTTCAGGAGAATACCCGAACTCCCTCTCAAGGATGCGGACGATCCTTGGCATGCAGAACCCGCCCTGGCACCGTCCCATCATGGCACGGGATCGATTCTTGATACCTACCAGTATTCGCGCGCCGAGGGGATTATGGATGGCGTCCAGGATCTCCTTTTTCGTAATCTGTTCACAACGGCAGATGATCTCTCCGTAATCCGGATCCCGGGCGATCATGTCCGCCCGTTGCTCTTTCGGTAATTCACAGAAATGTCCGGTAAATCCGGATCGTTCCCCTGTAAAATCCGGTTTCTCATTAAGGGATGTCAATTCAGCCAACAAATCTTTGACCTTCAGGGCAATGGCCGGGGCCGCGGTTAACCCGGGGCTCTCGATGCCCACCAGATTGATGAAGCCTTTGACATCTTTCCGGGATTCAATCACAAAATCCTTGAACCCCCCGATCTCAGGCGGATTTTGCTTGGGCCGGAGCCCTGAAAAGGTCCGGATAAAATCGGATTGGGATAGCTGGGGAAGCAGTTCAAAGCCCTCTTTTTTGAGTTTCCGCATCACTTCAGCTGTGGTGGCCAGGTCTTGAAACTCATCGATGTATTCATTGCTCGGGCCGATGAGGATGTTACCGTCAACCGTATTGGTAAGGTGGATACCCAGGCCCGAAGAACCATGGCCGGGGACGGGATACACGAGTATGGAAAGTGCTCCCTTGAGCCGTTTATCCAGGATATAGTATTCTCCCCGGCAGGGATAAATCCGGTAGCCCCCCGCACCGGCCATGTCCGCGACCTTGGCGGAAAAAAGACCGGCCGCATTGATGATAAACCGTGTCTGGATGGTCTTGCGGGGTGCGACGGTCAGCGTAAAGCCGATTTGCCCTTTCTGGATTCCCGTCACTTCCGTGCCCAAAGAAAACTCCACACCATTGGTCATGGCATTCTCGGCCAGCGCAATGGTCAGTCCATAGGGACTGATGATCCCTGTGGATGGTGAGTGTAAGGCCTTGATCCCGGTCACGCCGGGTTGGAGTTTTTGCATCTTGTCCGAATCAATAATCTCCAAGCCCGGCACACCATTGGCCTCCCCTTGTTCCTTAAGATGGTGAAGGGTCTTGACCTCATCAGCATTTTGGGCCACGGTCAGTTTGCCGAGATATTCATACTTGACCTTCAGGTCTTTGCAGAGCCCGGCCATCATGGCATTACCCTTGACATCCGTCTCGGCCCGAATCGTCCCAGGCTTATAATGGATACCCGAGTGGAGCACACCGCTGTTACGGGAACTGGTCCCCAGCCCTACGTCCATTTCTTTTTCAATCAGAAGGATATCCAGCTGGTATCTTGAAAGCTCTCTGGCAATGGCGCAGCCGACCACACCGCCGCCAATAATAATGACATCATACTTCATGGTTTTTTATCTTCTTTGGATTTTTGTATCATTTTAGATTTTTGAAAAATTTGGCGCGGACCTATGGATTCCGCGATCAAGCCTGCCCCGCACTTGATGAGGGGTCGCAGAATGACCAGCCTAGTTTTTGGTTACGCGACTGTAAATGATCACCGTTGATGAACTCGCAAAAAGTCATCACCCCGGTCCCGTATCAAGTTCTGGATAGACCGCGGCCGGGGGTCAGAGCCCATGTAACTACCTGAAAAGGCTGGATTCCGGCCTTCGACTGTCTGCATGCGGACACGCACAGGCAGGC
>JAFGGA010000074.1 GCA_016930835.1 Deltaproteobacteria bacterium | reverse complement strand
TCACTTTTACCACCTCCTGGTCTTGAGATTATGAATGTGGACATGTTCACCCTTCTTGATATCGCCAACGACCTTTCCGATGTCATGTCCGTATTTAATAACCCCATCGGAAACCTTGTGATCCTGGAGAGCGATTTTGTGGCCAAGCGGAATATCCTGAAGGGCCTTCACTTCGATGTCCTCCTGGGTGTCCATGTAGAGTCCTTTTGCCATATGGCCTGCCTTGATATCAACTGTGGCGACTCCAACTGTATCTGCTTTTTCATGTACTAAAAATTGAGTCATTTTTTTCCCTCCTTTCACCATCTTGCATTAAATTTTGTGGCATTCAATCAAACAAACTCGACTAAACAGAACCGTCAATTTTTTATAAACACCTCCTTCATTTGGGATAAAAGTAGGTTGTATTTGCATTGGGGACCACGGCCACACGCGGTCGCCCCCCAAATCCGTCTACCCATTGCCTTATAATCACATCAGGATCAGCCGCCCGAAGGTGGCATTTATTCATAATGCCTGTATCCAGGTCGGAAACCATGGCCACATCATATTGGGTCAGTGTGCGTGCAAACAAAAAAGCCTTGTGCGCGCCCATCTTGAAACCGAGTTTTTTGAAGTCTTCCAGAACTTCCTCCGGCGTGGCGAACTGGCTAACATAATCAAAATAGGTATCGTCACCAACCCCCTGAGAGCAAGAGGCAAAAAGTAGTATTTTTCCCCCTTGTTTTAGTGCCTGGGATGCCAGGTTGAGCCCTTTTTGTGCTTGATAAAGGGAGATGTCCTTGGGGTGCCCGCCGCAGGATGCGATAACGATGTCGTATTTATGCTCAAGAGACACGCCATAAAGGGCGGCGCATGTCTTTGCTCCCTCTTTGAGCACGGTGACCGGCTCACCTGTAAGCAACCGAACTACGTTGTTGTCAGCATCCAGCACAACATTTATGGCCATATCAATTTTAACCATATCGCCTGCCTCATTCATGTCTTCCCGGACAGGATTGCCATCCAGACAGCCAACTTTTGCTTTTTCGTCAAACATGAGGCCATGGTTGTGCTCGATACTCTCAACGGCCCCACAACCAATGACTGCGCCCTTGGCACCGCCTGTGAAACCGACAAACTGATGCGGATCAATTTGGCCGATGACGATCTTAAGATCTGCTTCAGCGAAGTCAGCATTGATCCGAACCGGTGTCCCTCGTTTTGTAACGCCGAAATCAACCATGCTTGCACGTAGTGCGTCATGTTGGACCACCCTGCAACCAGTGGTTACCTCCGGAGGGGCAATCCGTTCCTGGGCCTTGCGGCCTGCGGGTGGGTGTAGACCGGCTCCGATTACAATGGTCAGGGCAGAAGGCTTGAGATTCGGCAGTGCAGAGTAGATCCTTTTTAGAAGGGTTGCCAGGATCGTTCTCACGGGCATTGGTCGGGTTTCATCCGGTACAGCAATAGCCACTCGCTTTGGTGCGACGTGACAGGCTAGTTTGTCAAAGTTCTCACACCCAAGAGGGTTCTCAAGGGCATTTTCTAAAGCATCCCCAATAGATCTGGGGGTCCACATTTCGGTTGGCCGCAGGATCGAAACTTCTGCTTTTTGCGGGATGCGGAGGACGTGCTGGCGATCACCGTATTTTAACTCAATGTTCATTTCCATTCCTTACGTAGCGCGACTCTATTTAAAATAACTGCAAAGTGTATGCCTGAAACTGTGTTTTAATAACCTATTGATTTTTAAATATTTTAATAAAAATCTTCTTGTGAATAGCGCCCTTTGTGCCCAATATTAGGCTTTGTGCCTAATATTGGGCTTGATTTTTGGCTCAACACTGTTATTATGCCTATGAATGCGTAATATCCAGGACTTACGTTCCTTACAATTGAAGTAATGGAACTGCCTGGCCTATCCATCTACGGGCTATTCTGTTCGAATAGTTAGAAGATTTAGATGCCTAATATTGGGCAAACGTATAACAAAACAAAGGCATCCAAAGGGGGACCATATGCGTTGGGATCCTGAGACTCGATATCAGATTCTCTTGAGAATAAACAACGCCGTGATCACCCGGACCACACGGGAAGATCTCTTCCGGGCCCTGGCGACCGAGCTCAGGAAGCACTTTCCTTATGATCGCCTGAGTATTAACCTGTATGATGCTAAGGCGCAATCGCTGAGTTATTTTGCTGCTGCCGATGGAATCGATCCCGAAGGTATTTCCTGCAAAGATAGCCGACCGTTAGCCAAGGGTTCGATCACCCGGATGGTCATACAGTCAGGCCATCCAGTTATCATTAAAGACTTAAGGCGTTATACTGACCATTCATCTGTAGGTTCAATGGTGGAGGCAGGCCTAATAGCCACAATGGCATTTCCGCTAATCATTCGAAACAGGATACTGGGAACCCTTCATTTCTCCTTCAAGAAAACACCTGATTACTTATCTGAACTGACAGAAGTACTCACTGATGTATCAAAGCAATTAGCCATTGCCGTGGACAACATGCTGGCTTATATGGATTTGAAGAAGATGAACGAGGATCTGGTGCGTGAGAAACGGTATCTCATGGCTCATGCCGATGATTACCGGCAGGATAGCTTTTTTTATGCCTCC
>JAFGGA010000073.1 GCA_016930835.1 Deltaproteobacteria bacterium | reverse complement strand
TGAAGCACCTTGACTATAAAGCTTGTTTCGTGATTTTGATCCTCACCATATCGGTAATATGCCTGCGGGTCAAAATCACTCCAACTTAGCTTTATAGTCAGGCTTTCGGCGCCTCGTTACGATAACTGGTGCAAGATTCAGGTAATAAATCATTTTTTACTGTCTCGGTCCATACACAAGCACTGGTTGACCAACCTCCAGGGCGCCCAGGTCAGGGGCTTTCCCGTTAACATGAACACGCATCCGCGAACCGGAGACAAGGTAGAGATAAAATCACTTTGGAGCCCGATTCGCTGATAATATTGATCTTAGATCTTGCGTTGATATCTCACAATTAAGAGTTGATAAAATGATAAGACGGTAAGGTGATAAGAACTTAATTTTTCGGGCACGGAGTATAGGAAGATTGGATTGGCGTGTCAAGGGAAAATGAGTGGATGCCCACCGCTGTTTATTCCGCTTCGGCGAACAAGTATTTTTTTCTTATCTCTTCATTTTCTTTAAGGGTCTGAATGGTTCCTTCAAACTTGATCACGCCGTTGTCTATTATATAACCACGATTGGATAATCGAAGGGCCACCTGCTGGTTCTGTTCCGCCAGCAACACAGTCATCCCCTTGTCTTTGACTTCATGGATCTGCTCTTCGAGCATCTTCACGATCATGGGGGCCAACCCTTCGGTGGGTTCGTCCAACAGCAAAAACTCGGGGTTGGTCATGAGGGCCCGGGCAATGGTGAGCATCTGTTGTTCACCGCCGCTGAGGAAACCCGCCTTACGGGATTCAATATGTTTCAACATGGGGAAGATGTTATACACGCTTTCTTTATTCCAGGTTGATTTACTTCCTTTTTGTATTTCAGTGATCTCAAGATTTTCCCCGACCGTCAAGTCGGCAAAGACCCGCCGGTCATCCGGCACATATCCAATGCCTTTACGAGCGATGATATATGGCTTTTCACCAGAAATGGTCTCCCCCTTAAACCGCACCATGCCTTTCCGGGGAGGGGTCAATCCAATGATGCTCTTCATGGTCGTACTCTTTCCCGCGCCGTTCCGACCCAAAAGGCACACCACCTCCCCTTCCCGAACCGTCAAGGAAATCCCGAACAGGATATGGCTCACACCGTAATACGTGTGGACATCATTCATTTCCAGCATTAATCGCCCCCTCCAAGATAGGCATCCTGGACCCGCTTATTATTCTTGACCGCTTCGGGTGTATCCTGAATAATGGACTCGCCCATTTGCATGACCATGATCTTATTAGCTATGGAGAAGACCAGCCCCATATCATGCTCGCAAAATAAAATCGTAATGCCCAAATCCTTTGAAAGCTTATTGATCAGTTTAATGGTTACGGCGGTTTCTTCCGGTGACATGCCCGCCGTGGGTTCATCGAGGATCAAGAGTTCCGGTTCCGTTCCCAGAGCGAGGGCCATTTCCAGAACCTTCCGGTCTCCATGCGATAAGGCATTGCAGGTCAGGTCCGCCTTTTCCAATAAACCTACGCTTTCAAGGATTTCATTGGTTCGATCCACGGCCATATTTTGAGCGGGATAAAACATATTGAGGATCTTTTTTCGCTGGGACAAGACCGCTACTTGCACGTTTTGAAATACCGTCAATCGATTAAAGATATTCACAATCTGGAAAGATCGGCTGATACCTAGATCACATATCTTGTAAGGCGGTAGACCGGCAATATTTTTCCCCTTAAAAAGTACTTTCCCCCGGTCCGGTTTGAGTTGGCCCGTAATCAGATTAAACAGGGTTGTCTTGCCGGCCCCATTGGGTCCGATCACCGCCACCACATCTCCCTTTTCCACATGGAGATTGGCTTGATTCACGGCGACAAAACCATCAAAGGTCTTATAAATACCCTCAACCCTTAACATCTAACCGACCTCCTCCGTCATGCATTTATCCGCCTTGTGCGTCTTTTTTTGGAAGAAACCGAGAATGCCGTCAGGTAAAAATAGTATGAGGAGCATCATCATAATCCCCATGATGGTCGTCCAATAATCCGTATAGATACCCACAAATGACCTCAAAGCCACAACGGCAGCGGCGCCTAAAAGAGGACCTAAGAAAACAAACCATCCACCCAAAAGGCACATGATAAATACCTCAAGGGAGAGATTCCAGAATAATAATTCAGGGAATACCGATCCTTCCACGACCACAAAAAGCGAGCCGGCTATTCCCGCAAAGATGGCCGCCCAGACAAGACCAATAAGCTGATGGCGCTTTACATTAACACCCAGGGCCTCACAGCGCCCCGGATTATCACGGATTGCCTGAAAGGTCCTGCCGAACGGGGACTTGACGATAAAGTACATGAGGGCCAGGCAGATGGAAGCTATAATAAAAGTAAAATAATATCCCCCCTGTGTGGAGTAGATGATGTCCGGCAATGCAATGCCGTGAATACCGTCATCACCGCCTGTTAATGAATACCAACGAAAAACAAGCACCCACACCAGCGAGCCCAAGGATATCTGAAGCATACCGAAATAGAGTTTGGATAATCGAACACAGATCAATCCCATGATCAACCCCAGCAGGCCTGAAACAATAGGAGCCGCGATGACACCCAACCAAAAAGAAAGCCCGCCTTTGGTCACGATCAGAGCGGCCGTATAGGCACCGGCGCCGTAAAACACGCAATGGTGGAATTGGTACATACCCCCGAAACCGAGCACCAGATTAAGGCTGGTAGCCAAAAGCCCGAGGACGAAAATAATCGCCAATAGATAGATATAAAAACGGGGTAAAAATTGCGGCAATATGAGAAAGATGACGAATGCCGCCAGGGTGATAAAAAAAGACTTTTTGGTTATGAGGCCGTCTAACAAGGTTTGCTCCTTTTACCAAACGGATTTCAGAATGCCTTTAGGCCTGAAAATCAGTACGATTACTACCGCTATATAGGGTAAAACAATGGAGAACTGCGGCCACACCAGTGCGCCGATGGAACTTGTCAGGCCGAAGATCAAGGCCCCCATCAAGGCCCCCCAGATATTTCCAAGCCCCCCGATGATGACGATCAGAAATGCCTCAATGATAATGTTATGGTCCATACCCTGGATAATATTCTGCATGGGTGCAATCAAAGCACCGCCAAGACCTGCCATAAAGCATCCGATAACAAACACAAAGGCGAAGACCAGATTGACGTTGATCCCCATGGCACCCACCATCTCCATGTCCACTGAAGCGGCACGCGAAATCTTGCCTATTTTTGTTTTATTGGTGAGAAACCAAAGCCCCAAGGCAAAAAGAGGGCCGAGTATGAGCAAGAACAGATTGTATTTAGGGAAGGATATACCGAAAACCGGTACTGAACCCTGGAAAAATAGAGGCGGAGACAAAGATCGGAACTTAGCCCCCCAGATCAATTTGACCATGTCCGAGAATATCAATGAGATGGAGAAGGTAAATAAAAGAAGCATAAGATGTTCTCGATCGTAAAGAAGACGGAGAACACCCCTTTCAACGACAAGGCCCACTGCAGCCACAATAAATGGTGCCAGGATCAAGGCGATCCAGAATCCCATGGTGGTATTCCCAAGAGATACGGTAAGCGTATAGGCCATGAACGCTCCGATCATATATAAAGAACCATGAAAGATATTGGGAATCCTCAACACCCCCAACACCAGGCTGAGACCGGATGCCACGATAAAAAGGATGGTGGTTCGGCTTAACCCGACCAGGATTTGTTGAAACAGCGATGTAAATGTAATAATACCGGCTGATTCCATTTGAATGCCTTTTTGCTAAATTCCCCCGACTTCCCTTTATTTACCCCCCTCGACAGTAAGGAATTACACGCTTTCATTTTCCCTAACGTTGTTAACTTATTCATCGTCTCATAATCATTTTCCTGGTTCGTCGTGATGAAAAGCCACTGGATTCCGGCCTTCGCCTGTCTGCGTGCGGACACGCAAAGGCAGGCCGGGATGACTGGAGTGTGGCCTATTATGAGACAGTCAATAAGTTTATACTCATCGAGTGGAACCCTTTGTCGTCATTCCGGCGAAAGCCGAAATCCAGGTTTTTCGAAATCTTCCGGCCCCCGGCCGCGGTTTATCCAGCACTTGATGCGGGAGCGGGCTGACGATACATACCAGCAAGATTTCTGCTTAAAATAGCATTGTTCATTTCCCCTCCCTCGATGGGAGGGGATTAAGCCTGCCCCGCACTTGATACGGGGGGAGGGTGATTTAAGACCTTTAAAAAAATCACTTCTTCGCCCGAGCAGCCCTGACTTCTTCGATCGTGGGCATCAAATCTTCCGCCGGGACCGTTGTAACATCCGTTGCGATCAAAAAGTCCTTATACTGTGGGACCTTTTTGGTCACACCCAGGAACATGGGAAGCATGGCCTGATGATCATAGGCCCTTAAGGTCACCTTACCCACCGGTGAATCAATGGTCATGCCCTCAATGGCATCAATCAGTTTTTCTTTATCGATCTTACCCGCCTTTTTATAACCTTCGATGATATAATGGGCCGCCAAATAGCCGTATAGGGCGCCAACGGCCGGATATCGGTTATAGGTCTTCATGAACTCTTTTACGAATTGTTGGTTGGCGGGTGTTTCGGGATAATAGAAATGATAATTGGATGTACCCAGGACGCCTTCCGGAGCTTCCATACCCAATGGGGTCAAGGTGCTGTGTTCGGTGGAGGTATGCAACCAGAAAGGAATGGCATCCGCGAATCCTGTAGCCTTTGACGCCTTTAGGAAGGGAGCATTTCCCGACCCGCCTGTACAAAGGATCAACATGTCCGGTTTTGCGGACCGGATGGCTGTGATATAGGGTACAAAATCCGGCTCACCCACCTTCCACCAGGTCTGTCCCATCAATTCCACATCGGGTCTCAATTTTTTCAGGTTGTTCCAAACCGCATCCGCGATGGCATGCCCGTATTCATAGTCATCGCCTGCGATCCAGAATTTTTTATAGGGTTTATCGACCAATGCGGCAGCGGCTGCTTTTCCGGCCATGGCCGTATTTTCGGCAATACCGAAAACATATCGATGCCCCTCGGAACCGGTAAGGTTTTCCGTCTTTGCGAAAGTACAGAAAAACGGGATCTTTTCCTTTTTGGCCACTTCGGAAACGGCCAGGGCAACGGAACTGCTGATGGTCCCGGCCAGAATATCCACGTTTTCCCTCATGGTATACTCTTTGACATGTCCCAGAGAGATATCCACTTTGAATTTGCTGTCTCGTTTAAAAATCTGGAACTTGTTCCCAAAAAGCCCCCCGGCAGCATTCACCTTATCCGTTTCCATCTTAAATGCATCCACCACATCATTGGAATACACGGCCGGTGGACCACTATAGCCATCGATAAAACCGACCTTGATATCTTTAGCAATTAATGCCGATGGTGAAACGACCAGGAACCCAAAGGCCACCATGAATACAATACCGAACAAAGACCATTTTTTCATGATTTACACCCTCCTTCTTCTTTAAGGTTTATAATCTTGAAGAATGCTGATGAAACACAAACATGGACATTTTGATCTAAAGGTATTTGGGTTAAAAATAAGACTGGTTCGCGGCCAGCCTCTCACACTGGCTTTGAGACCTTGCCATAAATCTTCTCTCCATAAATCCTGGCTTAGCCCGTCTCCCCCCTCTATCTCTTTCGCACTCCCATTTAGAGGGAAAAAGACTCTTTGACGAAGCCTAAGAGCAAGACACCTCCCCTCCCCTGGTGGGAGGGGATTGAGGGGAGGGGGGAATAGGGTTTTATTATGAAAAGATTCATATAAAATTACATGAAGATAATGGATTCCGGATTGACGCTATCACTTTCACCTGGATGAACAAAAAGTATGGTCTATCAGGTTATATAAAAGTCTCATTCAATAATATCTAAAGGTTCTTATGAGGATATTTTGTAAAGATTCTCGGATATTAACTTCATTTCATATGCCATTAAGACACAAAAAGTCAAGGGATAATTTGACACCCAGTAGATCCTATAACTTATTCAATTTATAGTAACAACTTCGTTGTTTTCAAAAACTCTAAACCTTGCATCTCATAATTTTCAAAAGGCTAAACTGTTATAATTTGTAAAATTTATGGAGACCCGCATTTCTGCCTTACATATGGAATATTGAAAGGTCGGGAAATGATTGGGGTTGACTTTTTACAACCGACGAAAAATCCAACTGGAAAGCCATGTTCTGAAAAGATATTCATGATTGACAAAAATACAGTCAAGTATTACTATTACTAGTATTACATATTACTGGGGGTCTTATTATGAGAGTTACTACAAAAGGTCAGGTTACTATTCCTCAAGAAATTCGCGAAAAACTCGGGATAACGCCCACCGTTGAAATTGATTTTATCGAGGAGAAAGGCAGAGTCTATTTGCTGAAAAGAACAGAGACACCTAAAAAAACATATAAATTCAGTAAACTAAGGGGAATCACCCGTATTAAAATGACAACGGATGAAATAATGGCCTTGACAAGGGGAGAAAAATGAAAGGGATTCTGGTTGATTCAAACGTGATTCTTGATGTTTTTCTCAATGATCAAAATTGGGCTGATTGGTCTGAATCCAAATTAGAAGAATATGGCTATTCCTCCACATTATATATCAATACAATAATCTATTCCGAAGTATCCATTGGATTTGAGTTAATAGAAGAATTGGAGAATGCGATTCATAAGGCTGGATTTCAGATGTTGGAGATCCCAAGAGAGGCGCTTTTTTTGGCCGGCAAGGCTTTTCTTAGATATAAAAAAAGAAAAGGCGTGCAAAAGATTATTTTACCTGATTTCTTTATCGGCGCACAGGCCGCGGTGCTAGGCTTAGACCTATTAACCAGGGACGTTTCAAGATACCGATCATACTTTCCAACCTTAAAAGTGATCTCACCGTAATCGGTTGGGTATTATAGAACCAGATAGCTAAGCCTTTTCAACCACTCAAATCAGGACATTTAACATACCATTCACTAAACCGTAAACCTGCCGACAATCTCATTCAATTGGGCGGCCATATTCTTTAGATTGCCGGCCCTTGCGTTTACATGGGTACTGTTTTCCAGGATCTCTTCCGCTGACACCCTCACGTTGGCAATATCCTCGGCAATAGCGGCCGAAGTCTGAGAGCTGGCACCCACGTTCGCGCTGACCTGCTGTATATTTGAAGAGGTCTGGGTAACCTTTTCGCTGATCTCTCTGGTGGAGATGGATATCGATATTCTTGGGGGAGCAGGAAATATAGATTGGACAGCTTGACGAATAGCTGTCGGGATATGACATATTTTTGACTATGCACTTTCCCTATTGCGAAAATTTGGGACGTCGCAAAATCTTCTCTAACTCAACATTTGACAACCTCGCAAAAAGTTGTCACCCCGGTGAAAACCGGGGTCCAGGGGCCATCTAACAATTTGAGAAAACTGGATTCTGGCCTCCGCCTGTATACGTGCGGACAAGCGCGCAGGCCGGAATGACAAAAATGGATGTTTTTCGACTTTTTGCGAGACTATCAAGTTTAACTCAGTACAATTGTACACATGAAAATCATTGCAGACACAAATACATTGCATATGATGCTTATTTCATTGAATGTGCTATCAGTCTACATTACCCCTTATTGACTTTAGATCGGCAAATGAAAATAGTCGTTCAAAATATCGGAATAAAGATTTTGGAGTAAATATAATGAAAGTATTTATATATTCAGAGACCCGTCAAAAATTTTCAAAGGTTCTCGACACTGCTCGATCTGAAGAGGTGCTGATAAAACGGCGAGGGGGAGTAACTTTTACCCTAGTCTTAAAAAAGCCATGTAAATCGATCTTTGATGTCCCGGGAAAACAAAAGCGACCACAAAAGATATTATTGATGCCGTGAAAGAATCCAGATCAAGATCCGCCGAACAAAATGATGAAACAGATGCCTAATGTTAAAGGGTTTTGAAAAGGTATTTTTCTCTACGACCTTCTCTCAATCGTGCTTAGACCATTTAATATCATGCCGCTCTACACATCATCTCCGGTCAAGTCTCTTAAGGTATTTAAATAAGATTTCGTGGCAATCCTTATCATCTGCTATATGATCATCAAGCAGGATGATTTTTGAAGATATTTGATTATAGGAATCATAATTTTCGAGAATCTTAACGGCCTCTTGTTTTTGTCTCAAAAGGTCTTCTCTGGTTTTTGAGGTTGCCTCACCTTTCGCGGATCTCTTTTCCAAAGTACTTAGGTGAGTTTGTATTCTTGTTAATTTTTGGTTGATTATCTTCATTGTCAGCCCATCGTCAATAAAGGGTCTTGCTGGATCGTTGATCACAAACTCCAACTGTCTCAAATACCAACCCTCATGACCAGTATGAATAAGCAATGGTTTATAAGACATTTTGGAGTATGTGCGACCGCCGTTCTTGTCTCCTCCCAAAATAATATGAATCCCTTCCACTTTTTCGGCTATCTCCGCATTCTTGTCATGACCCAGAGAACTTAGAAGGATGATAATATCCACCTTTGTTTTAAGGTCTGCGGAGATCTTACGTGCGGTTTCAATGGGATCCTTTAAAACAATATCCGACGATAAGCCCTTACTCATTCCATCCGACGGGATGAGACCAAATATCCCAATCTTCAGATGACCGACATTTTTCATTATATATGGAGAGAAAATAGGTTCTTGAGTTTGGAGATCTAAAAGGTTGGCGCATACAAGAGGAAGCTTTTGCGCCTTTATGATATTGAGGGCGGTTTTCATCCCCAATTGTAAATCATCATCACCCAGGGTGATAGCATCGTAACCCATATGAATAAAGGCTTCAACAACAGCGTCGGCCTTGATTTTTAGGGTTTGCTGATTTTCAGCGGTTGAATCTCCGGCTGATGTAATTGGGGGAAACAAAAAATTTCCTGAATCCAAGACTAAAAGATTCTTTTTCTCAACACGTAATTGTTTGCCTACTGTCGCCTGCCTGGCCAGACCGCCAAGAGACTCATTACATCAAGTCTGAAAAGGCGATACGCGACCATTGATGTGGTTGCTATAGAGGATGGTGAATTCCGACGGGGCGGCATTGGCAGCCATGGACAAACCAATGGCCGCCAGTGTTGCTATAAAGCAAAATGCCCGGGTTCTGATAAAAACCGGCCACAACCGCATAAGCCATTGAGAAGAGAACATATTATCACACTATAAAAGCGAATGGAGGCTGATGCCAGATACTGGATGTTCTGGTCTTATGCCCATCTAAAAATCCCCCTACCCATGTGGGAGGGAGTTCGGATCATTCAACATTTATATCCGCCACCTCCATTCGTCCCCCTCCCCGCGCGGGAGGGGTTAGGGGAGGGGGCCTCATCGCAACCCCAACCGTTCGGATGAGCTCACGCCGAAGCCCTCCCCCTTCAAGGGGGAGGGAATTGAAGGTAAAATTTCCTCTTTGCTCCAACAAGTATCAAGTGACCAGTATCCAGTATCTTGTTACAACCAATTACAAAACAAGATTCCTCGGCTATCACCTCGGAATGATATTACAACTCCACATCCCCTATTATTTTTCCTGCCCTTTAAAATAAACACCTCGTCCTGTGGCCTTGGCCGTGGCCGTGGCCGGATCATCTTTTTGGGTTTTCACCCAAACGGATAACGGCCCAAGCTCGCCTCCGCACTTATAATGTTCCATGAATCTGCTTTCGTAATGCTTCAGGGTGGTCCAGTTGATCCACTGATTATCAAAATACAGGTACACGGCCGACTCAAAGGTATAAAGCTCCGCGGGGCCTTTATAGTAATTACCCTTTGAGAGTTTTATCTTCAGGTCTCCGGTAAACACCGTCGCCTTATCCGGGACAATCGGGAACTTTATATAGGACGCGTGCTTGAAATCCCGGTATACATTGATCTCAGGCGGAGGATCATACATGGGGATGTTGACGAACCAGCCACCCACCTTATTGGTGATCACGAGCCGGATGCGATGTCCCGCCTTGAACACGTAAGACATGGGCAACAGGTCAAAATAGAGTTTAGTGGGTTCACCCGGAATCAGTTCCTGTACATCTTCCTCATAGCAGCGATGCCAGGGCAGGCCCAGGTTATCAAACGACGGTTCGTAGGTTTGCCTCATGGATGCCTTGAGCCTGCCGTCTCCGACATAGGTGGCGTTGCCGTCCTCATCCACGTCCTCTATGGTGAGGAAGAACCCGCTATCCGGGGCCTCGGATGACACCCACAAGGTAACCAAAGAATGACCTTGAATTTTGGTATCTGCTTCCAATGGATCGGTTGTGTAGGTCAATCCCTTTACATCCAACTCCGCCCCGGTGGGCCGAGGTCCGCCATACCAATCCGTATTCGTGGTAATGGTGTAATCACTGGTATAATCGTCCTTGGCATTCTTATCTCTAGGTCGTTCTTTACTCAATACCCCATCGTTAACGGATGGCGCGGTGCCGGACGGCCCGGCATCCAGATAATACGTCATGTACTTCTGAGAGGGGATCGGCCAATCAGCGGTAAATTGCCAAAATTCCCCTTCGGGTGCGTTTTCGGTCGCAATATAAATAGGTGGTTCGTCCATGACGCCGTTGTCAATATCTTTGAGCCAATAATCAAAAAACCGGTGGAGTTCATTCAGCCAATTGATTGTAGGACTGGAAGCATTTCCACAATGCGGCCATGGTCCAATAAGTACCTTTTTGGGATTGGGCCAGTTTGTATACGTCAGGATGGTGTCCAATCTCATGAAACAGTACCAGCCACCATAGATATATGCAGGGACCCCTAACATCTCCACTTCTTCCAAATAATTGCTGAGACTGGCCATCTCCCAATAAATACTCTCATCATCAACGGACCAGGAATCACGGAAGGGAATACCTTGCACAAAAGGGATCTGCAATGGATTGTATTGGTGCATCATAACAGCCTCATACAGCATATCCGCATAACCATCCCCATCCTCATCCGTGTCGCCATCAACGGGGACTGCAATCAGATCACCCAGATAATTGGGCTCTCGGGATGGACCCCTTAAGAGCCCGCCCTGTCCCTTGGCATCATAAGCGTTAAAATCCGCGCTGAAACACACGGCCTTGAGATTGGGCGGCATGGTCCGTATGGCCTCGTGCACGGTGCCCCCGACATAGGAACAGCCCGTCATGCCCACATCACCCGTGGACCAGGACTGTTCGGCCAGCCATTGAACCAGGTCATGGGCGTCCCAAGCCTCGGTCTGGTTATTGGTGGCCTTGCGGGTCCCGTATGAGGCATAGGTCCCCCTGGCATCAGCCGCGGCCAGTACATAACCATGATATACCAGGCTCATAAAGGATGAGACGGCCAGCCTCATGGTGCCACCGGTGCCGTAAGTCGCCCGGCCATATGGTGTAAATGTAAAGATAACGGGATGGGGGGTATCGACCACTTCCCCATTCAAGGTGGGTAAATAATAGTCCATGGCCAACTTGGTGCCGTCCCGGACCTCCACATATTGGGAGAAACGCTGGTACCCGTCATACACCGCCTCGCTATACCCGCTGTATTCGCCGGGTTTTGAAATTTTATCATCAGCATCGGCCGGTGCCAGCCCCAGGCTGAGCAGGCCCAATGCCAACGCCACCATCAACAAGCTTGAAATAATGCGTTTGGGTTTTTTCATACTCTCCTCCTTTTTCGTTTTATAGGTTCTTTATGGCCTTATGCCTATTCCATTTTCAAAGTGAAATCCTTTCCCCTTCTCATTGATTCGCGGTTCCTTTAAAGCGGACACCCTTTCCTGATGCCAGAGCAGTGTACGATCCTTTTGTTTTGACCAATACCGATAAATGACCCAGATCGCCATTGCACTGATAATAATCAATAAACCGCGTCTCTTTGGTTTTAAGGACCTTCCACTTGATCCATTGATCATCGATGTGCAGATAGACGGCTTTTCTGAACGTATAAAGTTCCGCCGGTTTTTCATAATACCGTTTGTGTTTTTTTACCTTGACAGTACCGCTGAAAACCGTGGGTTTATCCGGTATAACTGGGAGTTCAATATGGGATGGATACATTGCATTATGATGAACCGTGATTGTCGGAACAATATTCATGGGATCATCGGGGTCATTGCTCGGCGACAATCCTGGATGCAACTGAAGCGTCGGATAGTCCGCACCGGTTATTGAAACTCTGATTTGGTGCCCTTCCTTGAAGACCCAGGACGTGGGCATGAGATCAATAACCAGTTTCACGATATTGCCCCCCGAGAAGATTCCATCCACATAGTCAGACTCTTTGAAGCCATGCCAGGGTAAATCAGGCAGGATGTCCATATCGAATCCAGGAGCTGAGATATCCTCATTGGGAACAAGATCCGCGAAATTGGCCCTCAGTAGCCCATCGGTGACAAAATAAGCCTCTCCTTGCTCGTCTACATCTGAAAGATACACATAGAAGTCCCCATCATCAGCGGTAGAGGATACCCAGAACGTAACAATCGGGTGACCCGTAATCTCCAGATCCTTTTCCAATGGCTCCGATGTATAGGTTAGAGATTCTAAATCCAGATCTGTCCGCAATGGCGGGCTTGGCACGTAGTTAAACGCTAAACCGTAACGGGTTTGACCGTTCATCCTGGCATCAGTGGCCAAATCAACCTGATATTCATCCGACCCTTCGAAGGTTCTATCCTCAGCGAGAGCGTTTCCTTCATCAAAATAATATTTGGCGGTCCCTTGCCTGCTGATGGGCCACCCGTTCTCAAACCGCCATCCTTCCCCCATAACATAGATATAGACCGGTGGTTCCCCATCGATACCGTTCTCAATTCCCTTCAGGTATTGATCGAAAAAGCGCAATCTCTCCATGTTATAGTTCTCCGTTGTCTCTTCCACTCCAAAGTATGTCCACCATGGCCCCGAGAATCCTGCGTGGGCGGATGGTATCATAAGCATCTTTGCCGGGTTCGTTTCCGCTAGCGTGGCAAACCACTGGGTGCTGCACCGCGCATGATAGTCGAACCAGCCGCCACGACTGTATACGGCGATTCCTGATTCCGCTATGGTGACTGGCCGGTAGCTCGGGCCCTGCTCCATATAGGTATAGGGCAAACCCGCGATCTCGGAATCCCGATAGGGTGCGTTCTGTAAAAGAACCGGATCCAGATTGACGTTCTCCAGATGCTTCAATGTCGCATTATAGTAGATATTCTCTCTTACATTCCCGTCGCTGTATTCCGGGAGACCATCATCCAGGAAGGTTCCATTGCCATTTTTATCGATGGGAATTTCATCGGCAAGATCACCATCGCCGTCTTCATCCACTATTGGGGCAGACGGTAAACGGCGCGGAGGAATATAGTAGTTCTGATCGTCTTGCTGAATCATTGGGACGGCGGTTGCTGTCATCAGCATGTTCCAGATCCCTCCGGGGTAAAACAATCCCCCTGTATACTCATCAAATGCGGCTATTTCCGGGAAAATAGCCTTCAGGGCCGCGGGCTTTTCCCCTGCGGTGGCATACTGGCTGAATCCCTGATAGGATGCGCCCACCATACCGACATTCCCATCGCACCATGACTGAGCTGCCATCCAATCCACCAGATCCTTTCCATCTTTACCGATCTGCGGGCTCCTCTCTAGTCTGGAACCAAATGAAGCACCGCTACCCCTCATCTCCGCTATAACGAATGCATAACCGTAAGAGGTGAAAAAATCAGCGGTCGCTCCCTGTGGATGTATTACCTGCCCAGTGGCAGGATTGATGTTGACCCGATGACCGGGAAGCAGCCAAAATACTACAGGGAAAGGGCCGGCTGATGGTCCATTTGAGGGTAAATATACCGCAACGGCCAATTGCGTGCCATCAGAAACGGGAACATATTCAGACCAGTAGGTATAACCCTCATAATCCGGGGAGGTATAACCGGAATATTGGAGAGGGCTGCTGATTTTCGCTTCGCCATCATCGGATAACCCTTGAGGGGTATGAATAAAAAAAGTTAATACAAACGCAATCACGGTAAGAATATTTGTTGCTTTTTTGTAAAACATATGGTTTCCCCCTTCATTATGACGAACTCGTAAAAAAACGTCACTCAGGTCCAGTCTCAAGTACGGGATAGACTGTGGCCGGGGTCCAGAGTCCATGTAACTATCTAGAATGACTGGATACGGGCCTTCGCCTGTCTGCGTGCGGACACGCACAGGCAGGCCGGAATGACAAAAACGCGTGTTTTTCAACTTTTTACGAGATCATCAATGATTCTATCTTAAAGTAATATTCATTGCGGATTCCCCTCTCACCTCCTTATCGAATATAGGGCAGATTTGCCCTCTCCCCCGGGATTGAGTGAGAGGGCTTCGGCGTGAGCCCAGCCGAACGGTTGTGGGGTGGGAAGGTGCACATTCTTTACACTAGCCGCGCAATGTTTCCGTTAAAATCCCTTTGACTCGACTGTCCAGTCAGCGAGATCGCCAAGCCCGGGGTCCGGGCCCACCAGAAACGAAAGCGCTTCCATGTTGTCGTTGAGCGTGCCGTCGAGCCAGTTCACCACGGCCTCCACCAGTTGGAGCTGGATCGTCCGGCTGACGGTTCCGTAGAAGCCTCCGTGACCGGCAGTCGCGTGCGACGCGAAAACAGCGCCTATCTCCTCGGGAACACGGTCATAGCTTCCAATGGAATTATTGTAAGCAACATCGGTCGGCCCGCCGGCGATGAACATCGCGGGACCGGACAGGTCTTCGAGGTATGGACGGCAGACCGCAAGAGGACCGGACATGCCCCCGGTGCTGTCGTCCGGGAAGCAGCCGCTGTTAAGGCTGACAGTCGTCTTCACACGCGAGTCGTGCTCCCCCGTCCAAATCGCGTCAATGCCCCCGCATGAATGTCCCATGGTGGCGATTTTTGAGGCGTCGAGTTTATAGAAGTACCAAGGCCCACCATGTCTCGGCTTAGAGGTCACCCAGTCGATCGCCGTTGACATTCGGTCTTCTACGGCCTGTCCATTCGGGCTGGAATGTTCATCCGGTTCACCAAATGCCACAATCACGAACCCGTGCGCTGCGACCTGCATCAGGAAATAGACGTAACTGTCATTGGTTATCGTGCAGGCCCCGTTACTCCAGATCACAATCGGCAGCCTACAGCGAGCGCCGATCAGATTGGCCGGGCGATAGACTGTCCAACCGGGGAGGCCGGGTGCATCCTCTCGAACCACGTCATAGTATTGATCCATTGCTGGATCGGGATCACAACAATACGCGCCTTTCCCCCCGGCATAAGAGGTGGCGGCAAGCATAAAGACAGCCAAGACGATCAGAAGAAAACGAACTTTACGTAAAGATAAAAAATAAGTCTTCATGGTATTTCCTCCTTTTATAGGTGTTGTTCATTAAGCTCCGGTTTACCGGATCAGTTTTCCCTATACCTCGATAAATGTTGGATCCAGACGCTAAAACTTTTCCCTGGATTACGTGAAACCTCCCGATATTCACCACCTCCTTTCATCAGATCCGTTATAAAAACGGATATTATTTTCGTTCCTGCATTGAGAACATGAAGCCCCGGAAACCGAATTACGATATCTGGAAAAGGGTAGCAATTTAGCTATGTTCAAAAAATCTTAACAACTGGATTCCGCGATCAAGCCTGCCCCGCACTTGATGAGGGGTCGCGGAATGAAGTTTGCCTTGCGGTCGCTATACCTTTATGAAGCAAGCCTTTTATTTTTCCTTCTGATTTCCCCCTTTTCCGCCTGCCTGTGCCGCACCTGACGCGTTAGACAGGTCATTCCGCGACTTGATCGCGGAATCCAAGCCTTGCATCTCATAATTTTCAAAAGGCTAAACTGTCATAAATGTCCCTGGCCATAAAACGATACGAAAAATGGTTTTATCAAGGAAGCCCCGACCCGCAGGTCGGGGCCTATCCTAAAGATGCGTCCTATATCACTTTCCCTTTTTCATCACCCAGACTCTATCGAATCCTTCAAAAGGAATATCATAATAATAATTACCCTGGACGGTGAGCGTTACTCTATGCTTACCAGAAATAGCCGTCAGATCTTTTCTGTCAAACTTGGCGATGAGTGTATTCTTAACCACTTTCCCCGATATCGC